>CAMGTC010000115.1 GCA_946061765.1 uncultured Treponema sp. | reverse complement strand
AACTTCCAAAAGAATTCTCTAATGATGGTAGAGTTTGGAAAACATTACCAAGTGGATATATGCTTCAGCAAGCGTTTGACGGAGACTTAATAAGCTCTGGTGAAAATTTTACAATAGAAAATTATTCGGAAGAAAATACATTAAAGAAAATAGAAGAAGGTATACCTGATATATTTGGTGAAATGTTGTATCTTTCAAAAGAATGGGGTTCTGATGGTATAGGAAACGGAGCTTTTTCAAAAGAAGCAAGTTCTAATAGTATTAGTGTTAACTCTGGAAATAATAAAACTGATATCAATGTTGGTTCTGCTAAATTCTTTGCTCATAATGGAGAATATAGATTATCTGGTGATAACAATGATGTTCTTGATTTCCCTTATAGAGACGAATTAACATCAGAAACAGGTGAAAAGAAATATGGTGTATATAAGCCTGGGTACGAACATGTTCAGCCTAACGCAATTAGAGTAAACATGTGGCTAAGAATAAAATAAGTTAAATGAGAGGAAAAAATGTTAAAAAATATTTTTAAAAAATCTGAAAATTCTTTAAAAGATAAGATATTAAATTCATTATTAGATGGATATGTAGATATAAAAGCTTATAGATATGATGATAATAATAATAAAAAATTAGTATATCATGATACCGGAGATAATACAGTTACTGATTGGATGAGGCAGGTAATTGTTCAGTTGCTTTCTGGTGTTCCTTTTTCAAAGTCTGGTTATGGTTATACTAATGGTATTCCCACAGATATAGATACAATGGCACCGGAAAATTATACAACATATATTAATCAAAATCATAATGAAAAAATAAATAAAGATGGATGTATTATAAGTGACACCAATAAACAATATTTGCATTCATCTGATGATGTAAATATCAGGTACAGTTGTTTTGAAATAAATGATGGCACGCATTATTATCCACTTTATCCAACAAAAGTATTGTTTGGAACTGGAAAAGAATATACGAGTTGGGAAAGTTTGAAGGAAGAAAATGAAGTTGATAATGCTACTTGGTTTTCAGAAATTGTTTCAGGGTATTCAGCAGGCGAAGGAGAAGCAGCTGCAAAAGAACAAATAAATTCACTTATAAAAGCAGAACAAAATATGTGTAATACATATTCAGCCACATTTGGAGCTCAGGGAGTTCATACTGGTGGTGGTTATATGTTAAAAACCATAACGGTAAATGACCCAAATTCTTCTTCTGTTTTGGAAGAAACACCTGTAGACCTTTCAAAACGATATGGAGTTGTAGGGGCTGTAAAAACATTATATCTTCCAGATGGAACTTCTAAAACAATAACTCACGAACAAATAACAGTTGATGAATTATTAAATCCTACTATAACAGATGATGGAAAATTATTAAAAACAAGATATAGAGGTGTTGGAAGACCTTGCTTTATTTATTTTAATAGAACAATAAATGATAATGATTTGGATTGGAGCAAACAAACTTCAGGTGTTTATGTTTCCAAAGAAAATTCAAAGTCTGTTAAATATCTTAATAGAATTACATTTAGAGTTGTTATGCCTTCTCAAAAAGGTACAGATATGGGCAATGCATATTACCCATATAATGGATATACATTAAAACAAATAGGTTTATTTAATGATGCTCTTATGTGTTCTAAGGAAGGTGTAGAAAGTGATCTTTCTAAGAAAATGCCTTGTGGAACAATGTTAGCTATAAAAAATATAGCTACATTCACTAAAACTGCAGATGAGGAATTAATATTTACCTGGACTTTAACTGTTTAAAGTGTAAAGGCTCTAGTTAACTAGAGCCTTTTTTTATTTTTTAAGTTAATATAAGATGGAATTAATTTATGAAAAATAAAACTTTTGGAAATATTATTGAATCAGAACCATTATATATAACAACTCCTAAATTAAACAATGACGGTGAAATAGAATATAAAGGTGAAAAGCCAATATATGAAAATAGTAAAAATTTTAATAGATTTCATAGTAATGGTATAGAATTCTATAATCAAGAAGATAAAGTTTCTGCCAGGGACTTTAATAGACCTATAAGACAGTTATACGAAGATACAGAAAATATTTATGATTTATTGCAGACAGTATCTAAAATTATTTTAGGAGATAAAAAAACAAGTATAATACCAGGTTTGTTAGAAGAATTTAATCCAGAAGAATTAAAAGTAGGTAAATTTTTTAATTTGGCGTCAGAACAATATATTAGAATACCTACAGGTGCTTTTATAATAAATAAAGAAAGCAGAGAACAAAATACAAAAGACAATAATGATGAGTTTTATAAAATATATGATGAGTCTGAATATCCAAAAGAATATTTAAAAAGAGATAGAAACTCTATATTTGTTTATAACAGACCAAATCTTGAAAAATTTGAAAGAGAACTTGGTGAACATTTTAATGTAGACTTAAACGAACAGAGTAATAATATTAATGTTGATTATATAATTAAAGATAAGACAAATGGTTCAAAAGAAATATTATATACTTGTGATGTTACAAAGACAAGATATAATGTAAATAATGAAGAGATAGAAGATACACATACTTATGTATCGAAAGTAATAAGTGGAAACAATCAACCACAAAGGCAATTTAATATTTTTGATCTTGTTACACAATCACTTGATAATGGAGCAATAAGTTCTTTTGTTACAAAAGATGGATTATATTCTTTAGAGGAAATGATTCCTTTAAATGACAAATTCTTTATTAAAAATTTTGAAAATGGAACTGAAAATATAGTAGAGAAAAATTGTAAAATATATTATAATATGGATATAAACTCTTTTGAAAGCGATGCTAGGAGTTTGAGTTTAAATTATTCATTAATTTTTGATAATAGTACAGAACCAAAAGTTCCATTAGATACTCAGATACATTTGTTCGATTTAACAATTGTATATTCTAAAATTTTTGGAACTTTTACAATAAAAAATCAAAAATTAGTATTAGATACATTAAATAGATCTGTTTTAGATATAAAAAATATAAATGTTTCTAACAATTATATAACTGTTGATAATGAAGATTGGTACAGGTGCAGATCTACTGACTTAGCAAACATGGTCTTGCCTTTAAATAAAAATGAGACAGTTAAAGACAAAGATGACACTAATTTTAAATAAGTTAATAAAAGAGGAAAAATAAAATGACTTTGGAAAAAGCATACGAATTAAATGAAGAAAATAAGTTGCCAAATGGTGTAACAGGAATTGCCGTTTTTGATATTGATGATACATTAGTAAAAGCAAATTCTAGTGTTATAAAAATTTATAAATCTGTAAATGGAAGAGAAATTGCTATATCTACAGCACAATTTGCTACAGACCCAGATAAAGAAAAAATGGGAAAGAATGTTGTTTATTACAATAAAACAAATGAAGCTCCGTCAGAAGGTATTGCATTCTCTATTAGAGAATTTAGGGATCCAACAAAGGTTTATAATTCAATTACTCAAGGAACTCCTATTATAAGAAATCTTAGAATTCTTGATGATAAAATTAAAGCTGGTTGGGATATAGCATTTTTAACTGCTCGTGGTTTGCAAGGAACTGTAACAAAAGCTCTTAGATCTTATTTAAAAGTAAGAGGTTCTGATGGTTCATTAAAACCTATTGGCAGTCAATTTAAAGAAGCTCTTTCGGCTGCTGTAAATGATGAAGATATTAAGTATGTTGGTAAAGATGATGGTGAAAAGAAAGCAAATGTTCTTAGAAATATTGCTAAAAAATATGATAGAGTTGCTTTTATTGATGATGATATGAGAAATATTAATGCTGTAAGAAATTCTGGCATTAAAACAAAAGCAGGTGAAAATATTAGAACTGTTATTGCTGCAAAACTTACAGAAAAAGATTTGGAGGATTTAAAATAATGAATATTCTTGATGAATTAGTTAATAAATTTGGTGCTTTTTTTGAATCTAAAGAAATGGATAGAAAGCAGACTTTAGGAGATTTATTTGGAAATATTTCTGATAATCAATTAAAGAAAATTAAAATGAACTCTGGAAATGGTTCTTCACAATTTGAAACAGATGGAGAAAAATCTAAACAAACTTTAATCAATATTCTTACAAAAAAGAGCCATATTTATAAAAAGCTTATAGAATTTTGTAATATTACTGGTGGCGTCGGTACAGATATTCATTCTGATAATAAAACAGATAATGCCGGCCAAGTATCTAATCAGATAATTAATTCAAGACTTGATGCTCTTAAAAAAGATACAGAACAGTTAATAAAATATGAAAATGCTGTTGTAAAACTTGAAAATCCTTCTGGAAAAAAATTAATGAAAGTTTTGGATTCTATAGAAACAGATTTGCTTGATTGGGATACCAAAGAGACTCCAAGAATTACTAAGGCTCTTAAAGAACCAATTTATGCTTATTCTTTCAAAAAATCAAGTACAGGAAAATTAGAAAGAGTTTCAAGACCAACACTCATAGGCCCTGGTACAATGAAAATTGGAAAGCCTAGATATAATGCAGATATTTTTGAAGATCTTTATCCATTCATTATTGAATTTGCAGATCCTAGAAGAAATGTTGATTTAAAAAAACTTTTAAAAGATGTAGTTGATTCAAAAGAAACAGATGATAATAAAAATGTAGCTACAGCTATTGATAAAATAAAAGAAAAAACAGATTTAGAAGATGACTTTTTATCTAATCATGGTAAAAAGGCTCCAAAGACAAAAGAAGAAACACCAGAAGAAACTAAGAAAAGATTGGAAAATCGTGAACTTAGAAAAAAGGTTATGAATAAGGCAATCGATGCTGGTGAATATGAAAGTGCAAGAGAAAATGAAAGAGCATATGAGTCTGGGGAAAAATCTAATACTGGTTCATACTCTAGAGAAATGGCAGAAAAAGGAACGCATAAACTTGCACAAAAATATGGTTTGGAAAAAGCACCAGAAAAGCTAAACCTTAAAACTACAGCAAAAGCAGAAAATACAGGAGCAGAGGCTTCTGGAAATGCACCTACTTTAAAAGGAACAATTTTAAAAAAGGCAGATGCTATTCTTACAGCTTGGGAAGAAAAAAACCCAGGAAAGCAAGCTGGAATTTTTGTTGGTACAAAAAATTCTTCTGGATCTGGCCCTAAAATTCTTCTTTTATCTAAAGAATTTATTGATTTTTCTAAAACAAAAACTACAGATCTATCACCTGTTCAAGGACAGGCTTGTGTAAATGGAAACTATGTTTTCTTGACTCCTAATGCTTTTACACTTCATACAAAACATTCTTCTGTAATTAGGAATATTGCAGGTAAAGGTGTAGAAACAGAATTAAAACAGAAGATAAAGAAAGCCATAGGAGCGGCTTCAATCTTTACAGAGGAAGTTAGTTACTTCAACTACTAAATCTTTCCAAAATGGTATCACTAATAAAGTGATACCATTTTTTTTGACATATTTTCTTTTTAACCAATCGTGATGTCTTTGTAACAAAAACCTTTTTCTCCCACCAAAATGTTTAATTGATTTATAATGCTGTTCTCCATTATATTCTATTAATAAATTTTTTGAAGGAATATAAAAATCATAACTTAATTTTCTTTTATCCTTTAAATCTGGAAATGTTTTCTGTTCCTCGAAAAATACATTGTTTTCCTTCAGTATATTTTTTATTTTATTTTCTCCTTTTGAAGTTGCACAGTTTGGACATCCACTTCCGTTTAAATGATCATTTGGTTTTTGTTCAAAGATAAGTCCACAATTATTGCATTTAATTTTTACTTTTGTATAATTATTTATGTAGTTAACTAAACTATAATCATATTTATCTTCATGAATTAATTTAGCTTCTTCTATAAATTGTTCAGTTGTTTTTTTTGCTGTCGGACAATATTCCAAGCATCCTTGACCTTTTAAATGATTTGCTGGTTGCATTTCAAAGATTTTTCCACAACTATTACATTTAATTTTTACTTTAGTTCTATTATTAATATATTCAACTAAACTATAATCATATTTATCTCCATGAATTTGTCTGGCTTCTTCTATAAATTGTTCAGCTGTTTTTTTAAAAGTTTTATTTTTGCTTTTACAATGACAAGCAAATCCTTGTAAAAAAGAATAAGGGTTTCTTTCAAAAACTTCGCCACAACTATTACATTTAATTTTTACTTTAGTTCTATTATTAATATATTCAACTAAACTATAATCATATTGTTCATTGTATTTATTTTTTGCTTTTTCGAAAAAATTCATAATTAATTATATTTTATAAAAAAATAAAAATCAACTTTTTTTTATAATCGTAAGTTAATTATATCAAAAACTATACTGAAAAAATAAATTTTTTAGTTTGCTAAATTTAAGTTTTTTTAGCATACTTTAAGATAAATAGTATAATAGATATTAACGGAGGATTTGTTAATGGCCGAAAATGCAAAATTGAATTTGCTTAATGAAGAGCTCGACGAAGAATCACAGAAGTATATCCAAGAAACACTTGAAGCTTGGAAGGAATCTGTAACTAATCAGCTTGTTGAGCAGATGGAGCAGGAAAAGCAGGCAAAACTCGAAGAACTTGAAGAAGAAAATGCTGCTTACAGAGAACAGCTTAAAGAAGAGTTCACAGAGAAAATGCTAGATGGTCTCAATGAATTGAAAGAAAGTATCCGTGCAGAAGTCACAGCAGGTGTTATAAAAAATAATCCTGAACTCAAGATCTTTGAACAAATTAAGGAGATTGTTGCTCCTCTCGTTTCTGAAGGTTATCGTGATAATGCTTATGAAGATACAATTGCAAAACTTTCAGAAGAAAATGAAGCATTGAGAAGAGAACAGGAACTACAAGAAGGAGCAAAAACACTTGCTTCACTCTTGGCACCTTATTCTGAAAAAACTCAGAAGTTGGTAGTATCACTTGTAAAAGAAGGATCTCCAGAAGAAGTTACAGAACAGTTCTATAACATTTTTGAAACACTCTCAAATGTTTTTGAAGCTGAAGAATCTGACGATGACAACGAAGAAGATGACGACGAAGGAAAAACTTCTAAGAAGTCTAAAGGTGAAGGATCTGACGATGACAACGAAGAAGATGATTCTAGTGATGATTCAGAAGACGACGAAGGCGATGACAACGACGAAGATGAAACACAGAATGAAGAATCATATATTGAAGAAGGATATGAAGGCTATGACAAACAGCCAAAAGAAAATGCATATAGCTTAAAGAACACTCTTAAAGCTTACGCTAACTTGTAATTTATCGGAGGTATAGGAATAAATGTACGAGAATAAACTTTTAAGCAAAGCAAAGTATGAAGAAGAACTTAATAAGAGATGGCAGTGGCTCACAGAAGATATCTCTGATAGTGAAGCTAAACTTAACACTCAGCTTGTTCTTGAAAACTCATATAAGAAAATGGTAGCAGAAGGAGTTCTTCCAAAGGGTTGGTTGGACAATTACATCCTTTCTGAAGAAGCAGAAAATGGAACAATAACAGAAGCAGGTCTTCAGACTTCTGGTGCAATTGGTGATTATGTAATCCCTAAGGTTATGTTCCCTATGATTAGACGTGTTATGCCTGATTTGATCGCTAACAAGCTTGTATCAGTTCAGCCACTTAACATTCCTACAGGTATTATTTACTACATCACTTATAAGTACTCTACTGATAAGGGAGAAGTAATGGCAGGTGATGAATTCTCTGCTAATCCATATCAGACAGCACCAGCTTATTCAGTATACTACTCATCTGAAAAGCTTGGTCCTATCGTTCTTGGTTCTGACAAAGAAACAGAAATGGTAAAGAAGATTTTCACATTCCTTGCTGAAGATGCTTCTAAGGCAGAAACATATAAGAGAATTGAATTGATGTCTAAGGATTCACACAGAACTATTCTTGCAAAGAAAGTTGCTGCTGATGAAGGAGCTATCAAATTCTATTCAGATGATGGTAAGACACTTATCGCTACTGTAACAGAAGCTACAGGTAAGATTACAGTTGAAGCTATAGCTCTTGAAATTCTTGCTGTAACAGAAGCAGATGGTCTTACAGCTTTTGTTGTATATAATCAGGAAGGCACAAGCCACATTCCAGAAATGGAATTTGACATTGACCACATGGACGTAACAACAACTGAAAGAAAGTTGAAGGTACGTTGGACAAAAGAAGCTGAACAGGATATGAACGCATACCACAAGATCGATGTTGAACAGGAACTCGTTAAGGTTGCTTCAGTTCAGACAAATTATGAAATCGACCGTCAGATTATGAATGCTATTGATGACATCGTTATTTCTCCACTTGCTGGTGAATACGATTGGTCAGATGATGATGGAAACGGTACAGCAGGTAACTATCTTGATAGACACCGTGCTCTTGCTCAGAGAATGTACCAGTACTGCACAAAGGTTGCTATGTACAACAGACTTGCTCCAGCTGACTGGGCAGTATGTTCACCACAGGTAGCTGCAGCACTCCAGATGTTGCCAGATTGGAAAGCAGGTGAAATCGCTCACAACAAGTCAACATTCTACAATGCTGGTGCACTCGGAAACGGAACAGTAGCTATTTACTGTGATCCTAACAGAATGAACAATGATATCACACTCGGATATAAGTCTAAGGATTCTACATACGGTGCTGGTATTGTTTACAGTCCATATGCTAACTGGATGTCTGCAACAGTTGTTAACCCAGACAACTTTAACAACATACGTGGTACATTCTCTAGATATGGAATCACGGCTACTCCTAGAGCTCAGTTTAATTACGCTCGTGTTACAGTAAACAACTTCGCAATCTAATCTGATTAGATAGAAGA
>CAMGTC010000114.1 GCA_946061765.1 uncultured Treponema sp. | reverse complement strand
CTGGTAGCACCAAATAAAGCAACATTTCCTACAATAATATTTTTATCTGCATGGCCTTCAAATTCTTCCGGTTTTTTTATAATCAATTTTCCGCCGCTCAAACCTTTTCCAAAAGCATCGTTTGCATCGCCGGTAAGACGTAAAGTAAGCCCCTTTGGAATAAAGGCACCAAAAGACTGACCTGCACCGCCCTTAAAATTTACACAGAAAGAATCATCTTCCAGGCTGTTTCCATAAGTTTTTTGAATCTGACTACCCAAAATTGTTCCAAGAGTTCTATCTGTAGATTGAATTTGGATGGGGGAAGTCTCCCCCTCGTTCCCAAGTCCTCGCTTTGCTCCGGGCTTGTCCACTACCCCCTCGCCTAGGGGAACGCAGCAAGCTGCTTTTTCCCCTAAAACCCCTGAATTCTTTTTAGCCTGATTAAGGTTTTCTAACCAAGGAAGAAGAATCTTCTGGTCAATTGTATTTTCAAGAGCAAAATCAAAAAGAGAACGTTCTTTTTTCCATTCTGAATTCTTAATCACATCATATCTTTCACCTAAAACGCGGCTCATATCTACAAGACTGGCACGTTTAAAGCCCTGTTTATCCTTGAGCTTAAGTAAATCTGTACGACCGCAAAGTTCTTCTACAGATTTAACACCAAGTTTAGCCATAATTTCGCGCATTTGTTGAGCAATGAACTTCATAAAGTTTTCTACATATTCAGGTTTTCCTGGGAATTTTGCACGAAGTTTTTCGTTCTGAGTTGCAACGCCAAATGGACAGGTATCCAGCTGACATACACGCATCATTGAACAACCCATGGCAATAAGAGGTGCTGTTGCAAAACCAAATTCTTCCGCTCCAAGTAAAGCGGCAATTACAACATCGCGGCCACTCATCAATTTTCCATCAGTTTCAATTACAACACGGCCACGCAAGCCATTTTGAATAAGAGTCTGGTGAGTTTCTGCAAGACCAAGCTCCCAAGGTAAACCTGCATGATGAATAGAAGAAATTGGAGCAGCTCCGGTTCCGCCATCATGACCAGAAATTAAAATTACCTGGGCACCGGCTTTTGCAACACCAGCGGCAATTGTTCCAACCCCTGCTTCAGAAACAAGTTTTACAGAAATACGGGCATCTCGGTTTGCATTTTTTAAGTCGTAAATTAATTGTGCTAAATCTTCTATAGAATAAATATCGTGATGAGGTGGAGGCGAAATTAAAGCTACACCTGGAGTTGCATAACGAGTTTTTGCAATCCAAGGATAAACCTTTTTACCAGGAAGATGACCACCTTCACCAGGTTTTGCTCCCTGGGCCATCTTAATCTGAATTTCCTGGGCACTTAAAAGATATTCCTCGGTTACACCAAAACGACCAGAGGCAACCTGCTTAATTGCAGAATTATATTCAGTTCCAAGACGTTCAGGTTTTTCTCCACCTTCGCCAGAATTAGACTTACCGTGTAAATGATTCATAGCAGCAGCCATACACTTGTGAGCTTCTTCGCTGATTGAACCATAAGACATGGCCCCAGTTTTAAATCTTTTTACAATTTCTTCTACACTTTCTACCTGCTCAAGAGGAATTTCTTTTGTCGAATCAAAAGCAAAATCAAGCATTGCACGTAAAGTGTGTGGATGTTCGTTTGAATCTACCAAAGCTGTATATTCCTTAAAACGCTGGTAGTCTCCATTACGGGTTGCCTGCTGCAAAGCAACAATAGTCTGTGGATTATAAAGATGACTTTCGGCACTTGGTCCCATTCTAAGTTTATGATTTCCAACAGAATCCAAATGCTGATTTACAGTAAGACCGTTTGGATCAAAGCCCTGATTATGGTGATAAAGAACATCTTCTTCAATTTCCTTAAGTCCTACTCCACCTACACGGCTAACAGTATTTGTAAAATATTTTTCTATTACATCTTCAGCTATTCCAACAGCTTCAAAAATCTGTGCCGACTGATAAGACTGAATTGTAGAAATACCCATTTTAGCAGCAATTTTTACAATGCCATTTATAATTCCCTTGTTGTAATCGTCAATTGCAGTGTGATAATCTTTATCCAAAATCTTCTGGTCAATAAGTTCGGCAATTGCTTCGTGAGACAGGTAAGGATTTACTGCTCGTGCTCCGTAACCTAAACACATTGCTGCCTGGTGAACATCGCGAACTTCGGCAGATTCAAGAATTATAGAAACAGCAGTTCTTTTTTTAGTTCTTATTAAATATTGTTCAACTGCAGAAACAGCAAGAATTGCAGGAATTGCAGCATGAGTTTTATCCAAACCTCGATCACTTAAAATGATAATGTTATAACCATCTGAGTAAGCCTGATCAATCTGGACAAAAAGATTATCAATTGCACAAGCAAGACCCTGACCACCCAATTCAAACAAAATAGAAAGTGTCTTTGCCTTTAGACCATTTTGATTAAGGGCTGCAATTTTAATGAGGTCTGTCCCCGTAAGAATTGGATTATTAATTTCAAGAACACGGCAGTTTTTACCATCTGGCTCCAGAAGATTGCCATCCTTTCCAACGTAAACTGTAGTATCTGTTACAATTTTTTCGCGTAAACTGTCGATTGGAGGGTTTGTAACCTGAGCAAAAAGCTGTTTGAAATAAGAAAAAAGACTCTGATGCTTTTCGCTCATAACGGCAAGTGGAGTATCAACTCCCATACTTGCAGTTGGCTCTACGCCGTTTTTTGCAAGTGCCAATACCATTTCGTTTACATCCTCATAATTCCAGCCAAAAGCACGGTATAGAATGTTACGTTCTTCCAAAGTGTGAACTGGAATCTTTTTGTTTGGAATTTTAAGGTCTGACAAGTGAGTTAAATTCATATCAAGCCATTCACCATAAGGATACTGACTTGAATAAAATTCCTTACATTCCTTATCGCTTATGATTTTTTGCTGCAAGGTATCTACTAAAAGGATTTTTCCTGGCTGTAGGCGAGATTTTGTTTGAATATTTTCTTCTGGAATATCAAGAACGCCAACTTCGGAAGACAAAATGAGCATTCCATCTTTTGTGATGTAGTAACGACTTGGACGAAGGCCATTGCGATCCAGTGTTGCACCAAGCAAATCTCCATCAGAAAAGAGAATTGCGGCAGGACCATCCCAGCTTTCCATCATAGTTGCCCAATAATGGTAGAAGGCCTTTTTGTCGCCATCCATATTCTGGTCGTGCTTCCATGGTTCTGGGATACATGTCATAAGAGCCAGCGGAAGAGGCATTCCGTTCATCAAAAGGAATTCCAGAGTGTTGTCCAGCATGGCAGAGTCGGAACCAGTAGTATCAACAGCAGGAAGAACTGTTTGCATTTGTTTTGGACTAAGAACTGGCGAATGAAGAGTTTCTTCGCGGGCCAGCATACGGTCAACGTTTCCACGAATGGTGTTAATTTCGCCATTGTGGGCAATAAAACGGTTTGGATGGGCACGCTGCCAGCTTGGCTGAGTATTTGTAGAAAAGCGGGAATGAACAATTGCCAGTGATGAAGTATAATTTCCAGAGGATAAATCAAGGTAGAAGCTTCTAAGCTGATTTACAAGGAACATTCCTTTATAAACAATTGTACGTGAAGAAAGAGAACAAACATAAGTGGCATTGTCTTCCTTTTCAAAAGAACGGCGTAAAATATAAAGCAGGCGGTCAAAATCCAGGCCTTTTTTACAGTCGGAAGGACGGGCAATAAAAGCCTGCCAGATTTGAGGCATACAGTCGCGGGCTTTTTGTCCAAGAACTTCTTCTTTTACAGGAACCTTTCGCCAACCCAAAAATTCCAGTTTCTGGGTCTTGCAGGCTTTTTCAAAACGTGTTTTTTCTGCTTCAAGGTCCTGGGCTGGGAAGAAGAACTGGCCAATACCATAATCACGCTCTTCAAGTTTACCAATAAGATTAAAAGCTTCCTTTTTAAAAAAGTCATGGCTGATTTGAAGAAGAATTCCAACTCCATCTCCAGTCTGACCAGAAGCATCTTTACCAGCCCGATGCTCCAGTTTTTCAACAATGCTAAGAGCATTATCAACAATTTTGTTCGATTTACTTCCATCAATGTTTACAACTGCACCAATTCCACAGTTATCGTGTTCAAAGCTTGGCTCATAAAGAGTTTTTCCTTTCATCTTGACTCCAAAATAACAAAGGGCCACAATCTCAGAAAATTTTTCTAAGAATGTGGCCCCATTGCCTGTTACGAGAATTTAAAACAAAAGAGGTCGTAGATAAAAACTCAAAAAAATGAGTCTATATCTACGACCTCTTTGCCGTATTTATTTTATAATACTGAATTTTTTTACTGTAAGTCAAGAAGTTGTAAACTTTATATAAGCTTTTATTATCCCAACTATGAGTTTTGTTTCCAAGGTCTAACTTTTCCAGTTACATGATAAACATAAACTGGACAGATGAGAACAAAAAAATTTGACGAAGCATTTAGGAACAAATAGAATTAGCGTATGGAAATTACACTTTATCATCTGGTAAGTCTGGCAATAATTTTAATTTTTTCAATAATTCTTTCTATACAAGATATAAAACAGATGTCTGTAAGTCTTTACATTTTGATTGGAGCCATTCTTGCAGCTCTTATATGCCAGCTGATTTTTGCCCCAAGTGATATTTGGATTTATTTAATTTCAAGCTTAATTCTTGGAAGCCTTTACTTTATAACAAGAAAAATTACAAAAAATAAACTTGGTTCTGCTGATATTTGGTTTGGATTTTTTCAGGGGTTATTTCTTTTTCCAAAAGTGATTCCTATTTGTCTGGGAGCAGAAGTAATTTTAGCCTTTTGCTTTGTAAATAAGAAGATTGGGAAAAAGGCCTTTCCTTTTATACCATTTATGTCTTTTGGTTTAATTATAACTTTTGTTGTACAGTTTTTTATATAAGATAAGAAATTGTGATGACTTACGGGCTAGTGATTGTAAGGGCCGCGTAGCGGAACGCCGAAGGCGGTCGAAGGCGAAAGCCGTAGCCCTGAAAAGCACGGCCCCCACAGAATTTGGCAATGCCAAATTCTGTGGGGGAAGCCTCCTGCAACATTTTAATTCCTATTACAGTCAGCTCCCATAAACTCTCTCATAGAACATTCTTTGGCTGAACTTAATCCTGTAAAGCTTCGTAACCTTCTTCACCAGTACGTACTTTTACAACATTTTCAACATCGTAAACAAAAATCTTTCCATCGCCGATGTGACCTGTGTAAAGAACTTCCTTAGCGGCAGTAATAACAAGATCAACTGGAACTTCGCTTACTACAATATCAACCTTAATCTTTGGAAGAAGAGTAATATCCATTTCAACACCACGGTACTTCTGAACATTTCCATGCTGAACACCGCATCCAAGTACATTGCTCAATGTCATACCTGTTACGTTGATGTCATTCATTGCACTCTTAAGTTCGTCGAATTTGCTTGGACGAGTGATAATTGTAACCATGTGGAACTTAGCATCAGGACGGCTTGTAGCCTTAGCAACTGGGACAGCCTTTTCAACTGGCACACTTCCTGCAACTTCTGAAGAATCTGACTGACCAGCTGTCATTACCTGAGGAGCCAGTACAAAGTCACCGTAAGCAGAATCAATTCCGTGTTCAAGTTTATCAAGACCTACTACTTCTTCTTCACGGCTTGCACGTAATCCATGGAATTTTTTAATTAAGGCAAAGGCAATAATCATACAAACTGTTGTCCATGCAACAATTGCAAATTCACCAAGACACTGAACTCCTAAGTGTTTAAAACCGCCGCCATAGAAAAGACCTGATTCAATATTAAAAAGACCATCTGCAATAGTACCCCAGATACCGTTTGCAAGGTGAACACCAACAGCACCAACTGGATCATCAATGTGAAGTTTAAGATCAAGCCATTCAACTACAACTACGACAAGAATACCTGCAACAATACCAATAATGCTTGCACCAAGGGCATCTACGGTTGCACATGGAGCGGTAATAGCTACAAGACCTGCAAGAGATGCGTTCAAAGTCATAGAAACATCAGGCTTACCATTTTTTACCCAGGTAAAAATCATTGTTGTAACAGCAGCTAAAGCAGGGGCAATTGTTGTTGTTGTAAAAACTGCAGCAAGTCCACCAACTCCAAGAAGCTTAGTACAAGCGGCACCGTTGAATCCATACCAGCCGAACCAGAGGATAAAAGTACCAAGTGCACCTAAAGTTAAAGAATGGCCAGGAATAGCGTGAACTTTTGTTACTTTTCCAGATTTATCATAATCATACTTACCAATACGTGGACCCAGGAAGATTGCACCAATCAAAGCGGCAGTTCCACCAACAGAGTGAATTGCAGCCGAACCAGCAAAATCAACAAAACCAAGATTTACAAGCCAGCCCTGAGAATTCCAAACCCAGCCTGCTTCAATTGGATAAACAACAGCAGAAATGATTGCGGAATAAATACAGTAAGCAGAGAATTTAGTTCTTTCAGCCATTGCACCAGAAACAATAGTTGCGGCAGTAGCACAGAAAACTAAATTGAATACAAAAGATGACCAGTCAAGCTCGGCAAAATTTGTAAACAACTGCATGTTTGGTTTACCAATGAGGCCAAAGAAATAGTTTTCGCTCATCATCAGACCAAAACCAAGTAACATAAAACATGGAGTTCCAATACAGAAATCCATAAGATTTTTCATAATGATATTACCCGCATTCTTTGCACGAGTAAAACCAGTTTCTACCATTGCAAATCCACACTGCATAAAGAAAACCAGTGCAGCACCAATAAGGAACCACACACCCCAAACTTCACTCATATATACCTCCTGAGTAATATTTTAGGAGGGGAAAGCCTTCCCCTCGCTCGCATTCGTAAGCTTTGCTTACGCTTGCTCGCTACCCCTTCTAGCGGGGACACCCCGCAACGCCCCATGCAAAAAAACGGCAATGATTCAGACCTCTACATTGTGCACAAATGCTAAAAATCCGACCTCATTGCCGCTTTGTCATTGTCAGACTATGTCTAACAATCTAAAAAAAATGCCGTGATTCTTCAAAAAGAAAAATCACGGCACCCTTGCCATTTTTATAATTTACATTGTGATTTTGACAGACATTTTTTTTGCAATCAAAAAACCAAGGTTTTTGTTCCTAAAACAAAAAAAGGTCGCAGGATTATTCCTACGACCTCATTGCCTTAGATATTTTTGTTATACAGTTATGAAAAAAAAGTGTCAATAGATTTTAAATATTTTTAAAAATAAGTATTTTTTTTACAAAGAAACTTCCTAAAATCGCACAGTTTGAACAATATTATATATGAATTTTAGACGAGGTTTTTATGATAAATAAGAGGACTAAAGATTTTGATATTCTTATTGAACCATATAACAATGAATATTTTAAAGTTGATTTTCCAGGACAGTTTAACAAACAGATGCTGGATGCTGTCAAAAATATTCCCGGCCGCAGGTGGAATAATGATGAAAAAAACTGGCTACTTCCCCATAATCAAACTGTCGTAAATCAGCTTTTGAAAAACCTTTACACAACAGGACTTTTTAATGCAGAAGAAAAAAAAGAAAGACATTTCTGCACAGACACAACAGTGCAATCAGGAGAAAAATACATAGCATCTCAAATCAGAAAAGTAAAAGAAACCCTTACTACCAGACACTACAGTGAACATACCAAAACAAGTTATATAAAATGGATAGAGGATTTTCTTAATATAAATCAGGGGAAACAAAATATTGGAGAGAGAGAAATTAACGAATATCTAAAAATTCTTGCCCTCAATAAAAAAGTAAGTGCCTCAACCCAAAATCAGGCATTGGCTGCCCTACTCTTTTACTTCAGATTTGTCAAAAATACACCCGTAACCGAACTGGGATCTGTAATCCGTGCAAAAAAATCTGAACGAGTTCCTGTAGTTTTTAGTCGAGAAGAAGTAAGTAAAGTGATAGAGAATCTTAAAGGACAAAAAAAACTAATCGCCAAACTCTTGTATGGAACAGGCATGAGACTAAACGAAGCCCTTTCATTGAGAATACTTGATTTGGATTTTGATCAAAATGAAATCATAATAAGACACGGAAAAGGAGATAAAGACCGCCACGTTATGATTCCACAAAAACTGGTCCCCGAACTGAAGGAACATATAGAAAAGGTACGTAATCTTCATTCAAAAGACCTGTCAGATGGATGGGGAGCCGTTGCAATGCCAGGAGCCCTGGAACGAAAATATCCCACCGGCAACAAAGAATTCAAATGGCAATGGCTCTTCCCCCAGAAAAACCGCTGGAAAAATCATACCACCGGACTAGAAGGCCGCTGGCACCTGGACGAAAGCCTGATGCAACGTGCCGTAAAAGAGGCCATTTTACAAGCCGGCATAAACAAAAATGCCAGTTGCCATTCCTTCCGTCACACCTTTGCCACTCACCTGCTGGAAATTGGCTATGATATAAGAACCATCCAGGAACTACTTGGCCACAGCGATGTAAGCACCACAATGATTTACACCCACGTCTTGAACCGGGGAGCCGGCGGTGTAATCAGCCCTTTTGATAGATTGTAACCAAAAAAACTATACAACTCCAGAAAACTAATTCTTCCCTTCGTATTTTCATATTTTCAGAGGCATGCGAGCGGATTATATGTATCCGTATAAAATCGTTTCATTTTCCTCTATTTTCTTGTATAATGGGGAAATATATAAAAATATCCCCCCAGCTTATACTGACACTTTTTGCAGTATAAACATTTTATGGTGGATATGGAGAAAAATTGTTATGCTCACAGCCCACTGGGCTGGTAGTTTTATAGAAATATAGAATTTTG
>CAMGTC010000113.1 GCA_946061765.1 uncultured Treponema sp. | reverse complement strand
CCTTAACAACTCTTTGTCTTACGCTTGAACCTTCAAAATAATAAGAAACAGATTGACCATCAATATCGTAGCGGGGAGCAATTACAGTTCCTTCTGGAAAAATCTTTGATAATTGCTGACACTTTGTTTCAAAATCATTTTGAATTAAAGAAGGATTTTGCCCGATTAATTGATATTCACCACCGTAGTAATTTTCTGCTTTTGACTCAAGAGATTTTAACATACCCTGAATAACAAAAAGTGCAAAAAGAGATACTCCTATTCCAAAAAAACAAACCATAAAAAGAGAAATATATTGTTTTTTTCTGTAGATTAAAGAGCGCAGGCCCATCTTAATTTCATCTTTCATTACTTAGCCCCCTGCATTGCCTTAACAGGATCTACTTTTAAAGAATTTACTACAGGATAAATCCAACCTATTACTCCCAGTAAAACCACAAGAATAAATAGTTTTAAAACATTTCCCCCAGTTACATAAATGTTTATAGATTCTGTACCAAACAACTGAATTAAGAACTGGTTTGTAAGCTGAATATTCAAGGCGGTAATTATTCTGGTCATCAATATTCCTAATAAAGTTCCAAGAATTCCACCTGTAATAGTCATCATAAAAGTTTCCAGCATACATTGAGCAGAAATAAATCTTTTTTTTGCACCAATAGCACGTAAAGTACCAATTTCGCGAGTTCTATCCAAAACATTAATTACCAGAGTGTTGTTTACAATAATAAAACCAGCAACAAGGATAATTGCAATTCCAATATTCAAAAGTAATCTAAGCCAGTTCAAATACAGGGCTGTACTACCGGCTGCATGACGCCAATCAGTTGCCTGCACTGGCCATCCGAGACTTCTAAACTGAATATTTAACTGAGTTATTACAACTTTAGTGTTAATACTGTTATTTAATTTACAAATAATATAATTCCAGGAAGTAGATTCATTATCATTATCCAGAGTTAAGCTTTCTTCTGGATTTTGAGCAAAAATTTCTTCATCTGAAAGTAATTCACCACTTAGATTTTCCGAAAGCTGATCGGAATAAGAATCAAAAAGAGAATCTAAATCAAGTTCATCATCAAGTAAGAAGGAAATATTCTCATCAATCTGGTCATCACTGATAATACTTGAATCAACAATATCCATAAGATCTCTTACAACTACAGGATCACATAAAAGAAAACGGTCAAACATTACATTATGAATATCGTATTCATAAATTCCTGAAACACTTGCCTTTCTGATTTTAAAATAAGGACCGTCTGAAATAGTAAACTGAACTTCATCACCAATAGAAAGTTTAAAATCATCTGCAAGATTTTTTGGAATCATTACTTCTTTTTGACCAGCATTAAAAAAACGACCTTCCAAAAGATGAACAGAAGTCATTAAAGAAAAATAATCCTGAGGATTTACCCCAAAAAGGTACATTGTTTTTCTTTTACCGGCAACATCTAGAGAGGCAACACCAGTTACCTGAGGAACAATAACCGATTTGATTTCTTTATTCTGGCCAAGAAGATTAACAATGTCATTGTAAGGTACAACTCTTTCCAGTTTTGTAAGACTACCAGTTACAGGAGTTTCATCACCAAAAAGACTCATCTGCCCTTTACTTAAAGGTCTGATAACAAGGTCCCCGGTAAAGCTGGATACAAAAGTAGACTGAATGCCCTCTTCTGTAGAGTCAAAAACAGCATTTGCCACACAAAACAAAGAAACAGAAAAAGCAATAAATAAAATTATTATATATGAACTTTTCTTAGAGATTATATTCCTAAACGCAAGCTTAAAAATCATTTATTTTTATTTTTGATTCTCCATTTACCAAAATTCCAGGCTTCAGACACCAGTTTTTTCTGATTTTCGTTTGATTTTACATTATTAATTCCATTTACAATAAAGGCAATTATAACAAAAAAGATAAAACCAGCTGCTACAGTAAAGATAATTTTCTTTTTACTATAAACAAAAACAGAATTGTCTGAAGATTCTATTAATGTAGAAAAAGGTTCAGCAGAAACATGAACAAAAGATTTAAGATTTTGTCTAAAAGAAGTTTCGATAGTATAAATCAATCTTTCATTTTGAGCAAAAGTACTGTTATCTTTTCTTGAATTAGCCTGCTCAATAAATTGTTTAACTGAAGTTTCATACATATCCAACATTGGGAAAAAATAATTTTTAATGTCTTTGTCTACAAGAGTTACAAGACTATCTATAAACTGACCGGCAAGAGTTTCTTTTTCTTTAGGAAGAGATAATTTAACTGTAATAACACCTGAAGTTTCAGAAATAAAAGCTTTGTAATCATTATCCATAACATCTTTGATTTTGTTATTGTAGTTGGAATCATCTTTATCTACAAAGAGAGGAACTACTTTATTTGCCTCTGCAAAAATTGAAACTTTATTAAAAGATTTTGATGCAATTTCTGTTACAGTAATATAATTTTTCTTTGAAGTATCAATAATTCTATTCTGAACCTGGAAAGGAAAATCCTGAACTTTTACATCATAAGAAAGTGAAATTTTCTGAACAGAATTTTGAGGAATTGAGGCTTTACTACAAAGCTTAGGTTTTATATAAAAAACACAAATAGAAAAAATAATAGATAAAATAGTTCCAATAATTATTAAATTTCTATATCGAACTAAAACCAAAAATAGGTCTAAAAAAGACACCTCTTCAACTTCATTTGTTTGTTTATTTTCCATAGATGAGATTATATATAAAATTGTTTGATTTATCTACCACAATACATTCTGAAAAACCAGTCCTGCATACCGTTGATTCTGGCGGCAAAGGCATTTTCTACACGGGATCTAAAAAGATTAATTTTATAGGAAGTTTGAATTAGAATATAAAGCTCTAAAAAATCATCATTTTCGTTAGTCATAACAAAAATCGTAAATTCATTTTTTTTGATTTCCCAAAACAGAGGATTAGCAAGAGGCTTTTTTAAAGTAGCCTGCATAGAACAATTTTGTGGAGAAGAAAAAGATTCGGTTCTACAGTGGAGTTTTCCAAAATTTTTATCTTTAATGGAAAAATCACCGGAATAAGGATTATATTCACACTCTTTAAAAATAGGAATGTAGCGTTTTTTTACAATATCCCAATAACGCACCCCCTGAATGCCACCCATAAGACTAAGATTTTGAAGAATTAAACTTGCTTCCATACCATTATGCAGAGCTTTAGGAATACGAGTATAATCCTGATAGCAGGTATTTACAGGAAAAGCAGATTTTAACTTTGCAGCCATTTCCCTGGAATAAGGACAATCAGGCATAAGACTATAATCCGAAAAGTCTGACTGTACAGTATGATGAGGAAAGGCCGAAAGAAAATGAATAAAAAGAGAAGATATTATGAAAAATATAAGTAAACGCTTCATTTTATTTCCAATTGATATTAATCATAATATCTTAACAAAAATTATCTACCCTGTTCTTTATAATTTTTATTAATCCAGTTTTTATAATCACCAGATAAAATGTGATTCAGCCATTCAGAGTTGTTAAGATTCCATTTTACAGTTGCAAGAAGGCCCTGTTCAAAAGTCATCTTACGTTCCCAACCCAAAGTAGATTTGATTTTTGTACAATCGATAGCGTAACGCTTATCATGACCAGGACGATCTTTTACATAAGTAATAGTTTTTTCTACCTCATCAACAGACTTTCCTAACTGACCGGCAGTTAATTCAATTACCTTGTGTAGAAGTTTGATATTCTGCCATTCATTTTCGCCACCAATATTATATTTTTCGCCTGCATTACCTTTATTAACAATAAGCCATACAGCACGGTTATGATCTTCAACATAAATCCAGTCTCGAATATTATCACCTTTTCCGTAAACAGGAAGATTTTTACCATCTCTGATATTAGAAATCATAAGAGGCAAAAGTTTTTCCGGGAACTGGAAAGGACCATAATTGTTTGTACAATTGGAAAGAGTGATTGGAAGCCCATAAGTGTGAAAATAAGCCATTACAATATGATCAGAAGAAGCTTTGGAAGAAGAATAAGGACTACGAGGATCGTAAGGAGTATCTTCTCTAAAATAACCATCTGGCCCCAGAGAACCATAAACTTCGTCAGTTGAAATATGATGGAATAAAACATCATCTCTCATAGAACCATCATCTTTTTTCCAGTAATTTCGGGCAACATCCAGAAGAGTAAAAGTTCCCATTACATTAGTTTTCATAAAAGCTTCAGGACCAAGAATTGAACGGTCAACATGACTTTCTGCAGCAAAATGAATTACAGTATCGATATCATATTCTTTAAAGATTCTTTCGATTTGAGGACGGTCGCAGATATCAACTTTTTCGAAAAAATAGCGCTTTCCACCAAATTTTTCTTCTACATCTTTAAGACTTTCAAGATTACCAGCGTAAGTAAGGCAGTCAACATTTACAACCTTACCGTCAAAATTAGAATCGTTAAAAAGCTGGGTACCGCTGGCAGATAAACCAAAAAGATAATGAATAAAATTACAGCCAATAAAACCAGCACCGCCGGTGATTAATATATTTTTAAGTTTTCTCATAATTTTAATTCTCCCTTATTTACCAATCCACTTGGCATTTAAATCAAAATATTTATTTTCTAAACTAAAAGCAGGATGATTCATATCCTTTTGGCTTAAAATAGCATTTTTTGTAATGCCAGGACAAACAGCTTCCCAGTCAATTCCAATCAGGGGGTCGTTCCACATAAGGCCGGCTTCATCTTCTGGCGCATAAAAATCTGTACACTTATAGGCAAAAGTAGCTGTTTCAGAAAGAACACAGAAACCGTGTGCAAAACCCTCTGGGATATAAAACATGTTCTGTTTTTCACCGCTAAGAATTACGGCACTGTACTTCCCAAAAGTTTTACTTCCGCATCGTAAATCAACAGCGACATCGTAAACTTCCCCATAGACTACTCTTATTAATTTTCCCTGGGGATGTTTTTTTTGAAAATGCAAACCTCTGAGAACATTTTTTGTTGAAAAAGATTGATTATCCTGTACAAACTTAACATTCAAACCAGCCTGAATAAATTCCCTTTCATTATAAGTTTCCATGGAATAACCTCTGTTATCTCCAAAAACTTTAGGTTGAATTTCATAAATACCTTGGATATCAGATTTTTTAAATTCACATACCATTATATTAGTTCCCAATTAAATAAAATGATTATTTATTATTTGCTATAAATTCCAAATATTTGCCATAATCAGTTTTATATGATTTTCCAAGTTCTATTATCTCTTCTTTTGTAATCCATTTATTATAGAAAGCAATTTCTTCTATGCAAGAAACATACATTCCCTGACGTCTTTGAATTGTTGCTATAAAATTACCAGCATCAAGCAAACTGTCATAAGTTCCTGTATCTAACCAGGCCATACCGCGACCTAAAATCTCTACAGAAAGTCTGCCTTCTTTTAAATACTCATTATTAATAGAAGTAATTTCAATTTCGCCTCTGGCACTTGGTTTTACATTTTCTGCAATTTTAACAACATCATTAGTATAAAAATAAAGTCCTGGAACAGCATAATTTGATTTTGGATTTTCCGGTTTTTCTTCAATTCCAAGAACTTTACCATCTTTATCAAATTCAACTACACCATAAGCTCTTGGATCTTTTACAGAATATCCAAAAATTACACTTTTGTTATTTTCTTCTACGACTTTTTTAGCCTTACGTACTGAAGTTGTAAGTGTCTGACCATAAAAAACATTATCACCTAAAACTAAGGCAACACTATCTGTTCCAATAAAATCTTTTCCAAGAATAAAAGCATCGGCCAAACCTCTTGGTTTTTCTTGGACTTTATATTCAAAATGCATTCCTAACCAGGAACCATCACCTAAAAGTTCCTGAAAAAGATTTATATCTCTGGGAGTTGAAATAATAAGTATTTCACTAATTCTGGCAAGCATTAAAACACTAAGAGGATAGTAAATCATAGGCTTGTCATAAAGTGGCAAAATCTGCTTTGAAACAGCCTTTGTAATTGGATACAAACGAGTACCTGAACCACCAGCTAGAATAATTCCTTTCATATTTATTTCCTCTAAAAATTTAATATTTGAATTATAACAGAATTCATGTCTTTAATAAATGTTAAGTTTTGTTATAAGCAGGGTTTCCGCATTATAAACAAAAATCCGATATTTTTGCTCCCAGTCACGGTTGCGTGATTCAAAACCGCGCAATAATGCGCTACACGCTTTTTGTGGTATAGAAACTATTGAACTGCCGCTTCGCAGCAGCCACAAAAAGAGCCTTTTTGAACCACGCCTCGCTCCTTCGTACCAACATTACGGAAAAGCGTTTATAATGAGGAAGCCCTGTTGTTATAAAATTCTTTCCTTATTAAAATAAGAAGAATTAAAAAAGGCAGTTAAACTTTCTTTCCAATCTGGAATTTTAATATTCAGTGCTTCTTGAATTTTCTTTGTTGATAAAACTGAATAAGCAGGTCTTTTTGCAATTGCAGGATATTGAGCAGAAGGTGAAGAAATTATATTACACTTTAGATTTTGAATAAGTTTCCTATCTATTGCAATTTTTTGAATTTCCTTTGCAAATTCCCACCAGCTTATTTGACCGGCATCAGAATAATTATAGATTCCATACGGAAGATTATCATTTTGAAATATGCTAATAATTACTTTCGCCAGATCAAAGGCAAAAGTTGGAGAACCAATCTGATCGTTTACAACTTTTATACTTTCTTTGCTGTTTATAAGCTTAAGAATTGTGTAAACAAAATTTTTCCCTTCAAATCCGTATAACCAGGATGTTCGGATAATGTAATGTTCAGTAAGATTCTCTTTTACTGCTATTTCTCCCAAAAGTTTACTTTTACCGTATAGACTAATTGGATTAGTTGGATCATCTTCTAGTAAGGGAGATGTTTTTTTTCCATCAAAAACATAATCTGTAGAAATATGAATTAATTTAGCCCCAATTTTTTTTGCAAGAAGAGCTATATTTTCCGGACCTTTTTGATTTACTTTAAATGCTTCTGCCTCTTGAGATTCAGCTTTATCGACAAAATTATAAGCGGCACAGTTAATTATATAATCAATTTTTTTATCTGCCGAAAAATCTAAAAGCGAAGATAATTGAGTAATATCAACTTCCCTGCCACTGGCACAAAAGTCTACCTTTAATTCTGTTAGTTGCCGGGCTATTTCCAAGCCCAGCATACCTTTACATCCAATAAGCCAAACCATAGATTACAGATTATGCACGACCATAATTATCTTTTACACGAACGATATCATCCTCTTCAAGATATGAACCAGTTTGAATTTCAATAATCTCAAGTTTTACTTTACCTCTATTAGCAATAGAATGTAGTGTGCCTAAAGGAATGTACATAGATTGATTTTCTGTTAATATTTTTTGCTGCTCACCAACTGTAATTGTGGCTGTTCCATTAACAACAACCCAGTGTTCACTTCTGTGCAAATGATAATGTAAAGAAAGTTCTTCACCTGGATTTACTGTAATATGCTTTACCTTATAACGATCAGCACTTTCTATTGAGTCACAATTACCCCAAGGTCTGTAATCAACCCGGTTTTGAATAGCTTCTTTACGGTTTTTATTTTTAAGACAATCAAAAAGAGGTTTAATATCAGATATATTCTTTTTATCTGCTACTAAAAGAGCATCTTTAGTATCAACAATAATTAAATCTTTTACACCAGCAGTTGTTACCAGTTGATTTTGACTCAAAACATAACAATCATCTGAATTTACAAGGGTAACATCACCTTTTGTGTAATTTCCTCTTTCATCTTTTGGAAGATATTCCCAAAGAGCATCCCAGGCGCCAACATCAGACCAATCTGCAGACATAGGAACAACAACAGCTTTTGTAGTTTTTTCCATTAAACCATAGTCTATACTAATAGAAGTATTTTTCTCAAAAGATTCTCTTTCCAATCTAAGGAATCCAAGATCAACCTTTGCATTATCAACCGAGCTACTTGAATATTTTTTGATTTCCGGCTGATATTTTTCCAGTTCTTCTAAGAATGAAGAAGCCTTGAACATAAACATTCCAGAGTTCCATACATAATTACCTGCGGCCAGATATTTTTCTGCGGTTTCTGAATCTGGCTTTTCTTTAAATGCAGAAACAGGAAAATATTGATTTCCTGCTTTTTTATCAAATTGAATATAGCCATATCCAGTTTCTGGACGAGTTGGATTTATTCCAAAAGTTACAATATTTCCTTCTTGTGCAGCCTTTTGAGCTTCGATTATTGCCTTGTGAAAAGCAGGAATATTTTTGATTGTATGATCACTTGGTAAAACAAAAAGAATATCATCTGGATTTTCTTTAAATACTTTATATGCAGCGGCGGCTATGGCAGGTAAAGTACTTTTTGCCATTGGCTCAAGAATTATCTGGGCACTTTCTTTTTTTATTTCAATCATCTGATGAGCAACAATAAATCTAGAGTCTGCATTACAAATAATTAGGGGCTGTTTTAAATCTTTTAAACCTTCAAGACGTAAAACAGTTTCCTGAATCATAGTTTTATCAGAAAATAAATCTAAAAACTGTTTTGGATATTTTGCTCTTGATAAAGGCCATAATCTGGTTCCACTTCCACCACTTAAAATTACTGGAATTAACATACAAGTCTCCCATAAAAAGTCAAGAAGATTGTTTCAACAATCGATTGACTTTTTACGCTGTTCCGTAATGTAATGAGGAACAGCAGTTCAATACGTCCGGTCAAGGCACGCTTCGCTCAAGGCCTTGACTCGCTCGTTTTCAGGGGTTGTA
>CAMGTC010000112.1 GCA_946061765.1 uncultured Treponema sp. | reverse complement strand
GCTTTCTGACTGGCAGTATTTTCATAATGCAAATGCGATTATAAAAATCAATTTTATGCATTACCAATTAAAACTCGAAATTCGAACTTGATACAAAAAAATATCTTGCTATTTAAAAAATGAGTTTTATACTTTATTGGGAAAAATGCTTACGAGTATAATGGAGGTATTTTATGAAAAGATTTAATATCATAATTTTTTCAATCATTACAGCGACAGCATTTTTAGCTTGCTCTCTTGAGATTCCAAAAAAGGTTTCTGTTAAAACTGATGCAGAATATAATTTCAGTATTGGTGATGTTGAAAATGACAGCCTTTCGGAGAATTTTAAACCAAGTGAATTGTTTGCCTCTGTCGAAGGTGTTGAAGTTTTAGATTATTGTCCTGATGGTGATGAAACACTTCAGCAGTTTTTATTAAAAATTCCAATTACATCAATTCCAATTGACTTTTCTTCATACTTTAATTCTTTGGACCTTTCTGGACAAATTTCAAGTATGTCTTTTAGTCAATCTATGACAGTTCCATCATCTTTAACCGATCGACTTGAGCAGCCTTTACCTTTGGATTCTATCAACAATGCAATTAATAAGGGAGTTTCTATGGGAGGTAAAGCCACTACAACAGAAGCTTCTATTTCTTATGCAGTTGATGCAACTGGAGGTGCAACTGATTTTACTTCAATAGAATATGAATCAGGCTCTATGACTATCAGTGAACTTCTTCCCGGTACAATTACTGATGGAACTACAGTAACTCTTACTTTTGTTGATTCACCAAAGCTTACAGGAACATTCTCAAATGGTAGTGCAACATTGAATATGGCTGGTAAGAAGATTACAAAAACTGGTATGTCAATTAGCTTCTCTGACTGTGCAGGTATGGGTTATACAGGAATTATGGATAGTAATTCTCAAATTAAAGAAGCTATCGGTGTAACTCTTAATTCAAGCGATGTTAGTATCAGTGTGGATCCATTTACAATTAAACAGGGGGCTTCCTTAGGCTATAAATCTTGTACTGTTGGAGAAGGTTCTTTGATTGTAGGACTTAATACTCCAGCCAGCTGGTCAGGACTGAATGTTGAATACCAGATTGAAACAAGTGGTGGTCTTGTAATTGACGGTGAAACTCCTGGAAGTTCAGGTAATTCTAAGACAATTTCTCTGTATGGTAAAACTTTATTGCCTCAGGATATTACTGTAACTCCTACAATTAAGGCTACTCTTTCAAATGCTACAATTAATTTTGAAGATAAAATGACAGTAAGTATGCAGGCAAATATTACAACTATTTCTTCATTAACTGCTGAAATTTCAAGCGAAGGATTTAATCCAACTATTAATTATAGCAATCCTCTTCCTGATGGAATGATGAACTATATTGAATCAATTTCTTTTAAAGAATGTGGACTTAAAGGAACGTACACAAACTCATTACCTGAAGGAAATACAGTAAGCTTTACTACAAATAGTGAATTCTTTGGTCTTTCAAATAATGTAAGTACACTTGAAGGTGGAAAAACTGCCGATTTAAACATTACAAGTACAAATCAGAAAATTGTACTTGGTAGTGAAGATGGACAGTACAATTCAATTGATTTCTCTGCAGCAATTGCTTTACCTGGTGCTGATTCTGAACATCCAAATCAATTTACAATTTCAAATGTAAAGGTAGGCCAGACATATTCAATTGCAGTTGAACTTAAACCTGTTCTTGACTGGACTGAAGTAACGATTAAAACAAATGATGATACTTCACAGAGCCAGCAAATTTCAACTGGAATGAATATTGTTTCACTCTTTAGTTCTTTTGAATCTACTTTGGGTGATGCCTCATTTACAGGAAAATTCAAAATCGACAGTCTTCCAGTTTATCTTTACATTGTAAAACCAGAACTTTCTTTACTTGATGATGTTTGTTTTAATGGTAGTCTTAAAGCTTTCTACGCAACACAGGATGAAAATGGAACAATTACACGGAAAACAGCAGATGGTGACGTAGTCGAAATAAAATCTAACAACAGTGAAGGTTCAGTTTTCTCTTTTGTAAGTTCAATGCCTGATTTTGCTACAAATTCTGATGGCGTTGTAATAAAAGACATTGGAACTTATCCTTGCAGTGCAAGTGTTGATTTTGCTCCACTTTCTTATGATGAAAATGCTACAGATGATAGTTTCATCTTTGTTGATTATAATTTGCAGCTTGCTTCATCAAAAGGAAATTCAATTTCAATCAAGAAGGAAGATTTAGAAAAATCAGTAACATCATCTACCGAAATCGCAATTAATGCTGTAATCGCTCTTCCATTAAAAGTAACAACCACAAGTGCAATTTCTTTTGATTTACTTGCTCTTACTAATAATAATGGTGGAGATTTATTTGGAAGAACTGAAGCTCCTGATTTAGGTCAAATGCAGGATTTACTTGAAGTAATTGAAGAAGTAACACTTTCTTATTCAATTACAAATAAACCATTCTATTCAGATCCTTCAATGAAACTTTACATTAATTTGAATGATGGTGGACATATTTATAATCTTAGCGAAGATACTTTAGTTCTTTCTGAAGATGCTATAGAAAGTCTTTTACAGTATCCATGTAGACCAGAAGTTTGCATAAAAATTGATAATGGAACCGTATTTAAGATTCCTCGAACTATGAAGATTGGCGCTCATATTAATCTTTCTTTAAAGACTAATGGCGACAAAGCTATCACAATTTTTGACGCAGGAGGTAACTAATGAAAAAGTTTCTTTCGATTTTAATTGTAAGTGCAGTTTTATCAGGCTCTGTATTTGCCAATTTTTTCTCAAACAGAATCCTTGAGTTTGTTATTAATGCTCCTGTAGGCCTTTCTAATAATACCTTTGCTATTTTTGATTATCTCAAAGAAGATCTTGTAATTGACTTAAACGAAATGGTAAAAAAGATGCCCGAAAATGGATTTAATATATCTTTTAATGTTAATCCAAGTATTTCAGCAAACCTTTATCTTCCAGTTTTTGATATATGTATCAAAAGTGGAATAGAAGGAAGCGGAACATTTGGAATATCTAAGGATCTTTTTAAATTCATTTGTACAGGAAATAAACTTGGTGAAGAAATAAAAGTTGAAGGTAAAGTTTCTAGCGATATATTCGCTTATACCGAAGCAAAAGTTTCTTTCCATGTAAAAGATTTTGATGTAACTATTGTACCTACACTGTTTATGCCAGTTGCTCATGTCTTTTCAAATGGAATTGGAGTTACTTTCCAAAACACAGAAGGTGGAGATGTTATAGCTGATGTAGATGGAGCTCTTAATGTATATGCCAACGCTAACCTGGATAGTCTGGATGCAAGTCAGATAACAGCTAATCTTCTTAATTCCTTTGGTTTTGACCTTGGTGGAGCAGTATCTTACAGACTTTTTGATTTGATAGATCTAACAGGTTATATCCGAATGCCAATTGTAGCAGGACGTTTTGCTTATGCTAATCAGTCTGCTGTAAGTATGCACTATGTAACAAACATTAAAACTCTTACCAGTGGAGAACCTTCAGAAGAGAACCAGGGTTTTCAATTTACAAGTGGAGAGTGGAATAGTACAGATTATAAAATCAACCGTCCATTCAAAATTAATGCTTCTGCTGCAATTCAGCCACTTGGAAGTTTGTTAAATCTTAAAGGTCTTTTTGGTTTTGCTGTAAAAAATCCTTTCTCTGATGTAGAAGGAGAAGCTCTGGTATATCCAGAATATTATCTTGGGGCAACTGTAAGTCTCTTTGATATTATTAAGACTTCTATTTCTTCAGAATATACAGATCAGATTTTTAAACAGCAGCTTGTATTTGTTGCAAATGTTAGATTTATAGAATTAGATACAGGAGTTTCTTTCCAGTCATCTAATTTTGAAAGTAGTTTTAGAGCAGCCGGTTTTGGTGCCTTTGTAACATTTATAATGGGATTGTAGAAATACTTTTCTAAGTAAGATAAAGCCGTCTTTTATCAGTAATTGGTAGGGGACGGCTTTTCCTTTTTTAAATTGACGTCTTCTTGCACTTTTAGTAAAATAAGAAATCTACGTTTTTAAGAAGGGCATAAGATGTTTACAATTATCGAAAAAAAACAGCTTTCTTCAAACGTTTTCTACATGAGAGTAAATGCTCCAGAAATCGCAAGAAATAGAAAAGCTGGCCAGTTTGTTATTGTTCAAGTTGAAGAAGAATTTGGTGAACGAATACCATTAACAATTGCCGATGGCAATGCAGAAGAAGGTTGGATTGCTTTAGCTTTTCAGCCAGTAGGAGCTTCCACTTTTAAACTTTCTTTGAAAAATGAAGGTGAATGTTTACCTGCAATTTTAGGACCTTTAGGAAATCCTTCAGTAATTGAAAAATATGACCGTCCAGTACTTGTTGTTGGTGGGGGGTTTGGTGTTGCTCCTTGTTATCCAATTGTTCAGGCTCATAAGGCTGCTGGAAACAAAGTTATAATGGTAATTGCTGCCCGTACAAAAGATTTAATTATTTACGAAGAAGAAATGAAGGCTATTGCCGATGAAGTAATTATTATGACAGATGATGGTTCTGCTGGTCGTAAAGGGGTTTCTACAATTCCTGTAAAAGAAATGTGCCAAAGTCAGTGTCCACCTGCCGAAGTAATTGCTATTGGACCTCCTATAATGATGAAGTTCTGTGCTCTTACAACAAAAGAGTATGGTATTAAAACAACAGTTTCCTTAAATACAATTATGATTGATGGAACTGGTATGTGTGGTGGTTGTCGTGTATCTATTGGTGGCCAGACTAAGTTCGTTTGTGTTGATGGTCCAGAATTTGATGCTCATCAAGTTGACTGGGATAATATGATGATGCGTATGAAATCATTTAAGGCTCGAGAACTGGCTGATGATCATAAGTGTCGTATGATGGCTCAAGCAGAAGCCTTATCAAAATAAGTCAGCAAATAGGAGCTTTAAAAATGTCTATTGATGTAAAAGAACAATATGATAAAATTCAGGAAATTCTGAAAACTAATGGAAAACTTACTCCAAAAGATCGTAATTCAATTCCTCAGATGGAAATGCCTGCAAGAGATCCAAATACTCGTAAAAGAGAAATGAAAGAAGTTGCTTTAGGGTATACTGCCGAGCAGGCTGTTGTTGAGGCTAATCGTTGTTTACAGTGTACAAAACCATTTTGTATGGAAGGTTGTCCTGTAAATATTAATATTCCTTCTTTTATTGCTTCAATTGCAAAAGGTGATTTTAAGGGTGCAGTTGATACAATTAAAGAAACAAGTTTACTTCCTGCAATTTGTGGTCGTGTTTGTCCTCAGGAAAAACAGTGTCAGGAAAAATGTACTGTAGGAAGAATCTGGAAGAGTCCGGAAAAATCAGTTTCAATTGGTCGTCTTGAACGATTTGTTGCTGACTGGGAACGTGAAAATGGTAAAGTTGATTTACCACAGATTGCACCTGCTACAGGCAAAAAAGTTGCAATTATAGGCGCTGGTCCTGCTGGTTTGACTGTTGCTGCTGATTGTGCTCGTGCTGGTCACGAAGTTACAGTATTTGAAGCCTTCCATAAAGCTGGTGGAGTAATGATGTACGGTATTCCAGAATTCCGTCTTCCAAAAGATATTGTTCAGACCGAAATTAAAAACCTTGAAAAAATGGGAGTTAAGTTTGAATTAAACTTCCTTGTTGGTCGTACAAACACTTTGGAACAGCTTTTAACCGAAAAGAAATTTGATGCTGCATTTGTTGGAACAGGTGCAGGTCTTCCAAAATTCTTAAATATTCCTGGAGAAAACTTAATTGGTGTTTTCTCTGCAAATGAATATCTTACTCGTGCAAATCTTATGAAAGGTTACGATAAAGAACATGCCGCAACTCCAATTTACGAAGCAAAGCATGTTGTTGTCTGTGGTGCGGGTAATGTTGCAATGGATGCTGCTCGTATGGCTTTCCGTTTGGGTGCAGAAAAAGTTGATATTATTTATCGCCGTACACGTGCAGAAATGCCTGCTCGACTTGAAGAAATTGCTCATGCAGAAGAAGAAGGGGTTAATTTCCGTTTCCTGGAAAATCCTGTTGAAGTTTTGGGAGATGAAGAAGGTAAAGTTCGCGGTGTACGTTGTCTTTCTTATGAATTGGGTGAACCTGATGAATCTGGACGCCGCTCTCCAATTGCTATCCCAGGTTCAGAACATGATGTTGAATGTGATGCTATGATTGTTGCACTTGGAAATGGTTCAAATCCACTCCTGGTAAAAACAACTCCAGGTTTAAATGCAGATAAAAAAGGACATATTACAGTTGATGAAAATCAGGCTACTTCTCATGCAAAAGTATGGGCTGGAGGAGATATTGTTCTTGGCGCTGCTACAGTTATTCTTGCTATGGGTGAAGGTCGTAAAGCTGCTGCCGCAATCAATGAATATTTAGCAAAATAAAAGATTTATTCCCAAAAAAAATCGTCAGTTAGTTTTTTAAGAAATAATTACCTGGCGATTTTTTTTATTTAACTGCCTGGACCTCTAAAGACTGGGGAGTAAAACCACCGATAATAAAAGTATGGCTAATAACAAATCAAAAAAGAAAAAGAATAGCAACTTATTTGGCTTTGCTCTCGTAGCTTTATGCTTATTGTTGATTTTAATTATTTTTATGGTTAATAAAGATACCATAATTTCCAATCTAAAAGTAACTAAGTTTTTTGATAGGATTTTTGGTACAACTCCAGAGTTTGTAGAAAAACATGAAGTTTTACCTCAAAAAGATAGTAATGAATCTGTAAATGATACTGTAACCCTACAACTGCGTACTACAAAAGAAGAAGTTTCCCCTGTAGAAGAGCCACAGGTCCCTTCTGAGCCACTTTCTGATAAAAGTAAGGAAGAAATACCGGTTAATCAAACTAAGGTTCAAAATACCCAGAAAGAAGATAAAGCAGATAAAACTGTAGAAAAAACTGTTTCAAAACCAAAAGAAGAAAAGAAAACTCCTGCAAAAACAGAATTACAGGTTTGTTTTGTTTATGTAGATCCAGATGGAAGTGTTCTTAGGAAAATCGTTAAAAAGTCTGTTGCAAAGAATGATTCTCCTTTAGTTACAGCTATTAATCTTTTATTAAAAGGTCCAGATTCTTCTAATAGTGAAGAAAAAAATTGTATGACATTAATTCCAGCTGGAAGTAAACTTTTAAGTGCCTGTGTATCTGATGGGGTTGCTTATTTAAGTTTTAACGAAGAGTTTATGGTGAATAGTTATGGAGTTGATGGATATAGAAATCAGCTTATGCAGATTGTTTACACCGCTACAGCTTTTTCGACTGTTAACAGTGTTCAATTTTTAATAGAAGGCGAAGTTATTCCATATCTTAGCGAGGGAATATGGATTGGTTCGCCTCTATCACGTGGTTCATTCTAAATTAGTTAGATTTATAATTCTTTACAATTTTATCAAAGTAGGCTGGATTTTCGTCGTAGCAGGTTTGATAAGTTGAAATTGAAAAGTAATTAAAAGCGGTACTATTTTCTGCTATAAAACCTTTTTTAGGTTGCAATGAAGTTAGAAGTTTTACAGTCCTAACATAGTTTTCTGAATCGGACTGGAAAACTCTACTTATTAATTTATATTGATATTTTCTTTCGTTATAAGAAATTTCAGAAGTTAATAAATCAACGTAGATATATTCTCTGCTTTGTAAAAATTTTCTCAAGAGAAAAAGTTCATTCTTATTTCTATCTTCTGTCATAGATGGAATTTGCGAAAGTGTAACCATTGAATCATCGCCAAGTACCCAGAAATTTTCCATTTTTTGTTCCCAGTTTTCATCAAGTGTTACCGTTTGTTTTTCGTAATGAAATTTCTGACTTTTAAGATTCTTCTTGCGTTTAATTTGTGGAAGTAAGTTTAAACTTGCACTGCTTGTAGTATTAATTTCTGGAAATCCATAAAATTTATTAAAAGATTGATCTTCGGAAGAAGTTAATTGTCCATAAGTTGCTAGTTCAAAAATCTTTTCACCTTTTTGATTTGAAATGTATTTGATGTTAAAGAGAGGGACTGTAGCGTCATAAGTTATGGAAACATTATCTCCAAACTGTGGATAATCCTGAGATACAGAGTAATCTCTCTGGTTAATAATTTCTTCTTTTGAACGTCTGGCATGAAATTCATAAAGAATATCGTGGAGGTAATTTACAATATCAGTGTCTTCTTTATTTGGAAGAATTGTAGTTAGAATTCTTTCACCTTTCATATCCAGATATTCTTTTTCTGGATCAATAGAAACCAAAAGAGCTATTTGCTTTTCTGGAAGATTATCTTTTTTACTTTTTGGAGCGGCATAGCGTAATTGTAGAGTGGCATCGTCGTAGTAGAGAATTCCAATGTAGCTTTCTCTGGTAAAAGTATTGTCTTTATAATAAACATATTCGCCTGAATTATCTTGAAGGTAAGATTCAAAACCAGGCATGGCAAAAACACTTGTAATAAAAAGTGTAAGTTTAAAAATCAGCAAAAATAATTTTTTCATTTTTATTTTCCTTTTATTTTATCTTTAACAAATTTATCTTTAACAAAAAAAAACGCAAACTGTCAGTAAGAAAAGGCAATTTGCGTTTGTAAAAGAAATTATTTCTTTTTATGCGTTTAATTTATCCAGTTCAGCTTTTACAAAATCAGCAACTTTTGTAGCTGCTTCATCAACTGGAACAAGTTCTGCATTTTCAGCTGTGCGAACTTTAATTTCAACGTTTGGAAGATTTTTATCACCAACTACAATTCTTACTGGGAAACCAATAAGTTCTGAATCGGCAAATTTAACTCCAGGACGTTCATTTCTGTCGTCAAGGAATACTTCTACTCCAGCTTTTGTAA
>CAMGTC010000111.1 GCA_946061765.1 uncultured Treponema sp. | reverse complement strand
ATCTCTTAAAATTTTATTGAAATTCATGATTTTAAAATAACATAAACTTCAATTTGCTGGAAATCCTGCATTATGCCTGGATTTTAGGTGCTGAATAGTTACACTTCAATTTATTTTTATTGACAATTACAATATTTTTTAGGAATTTTGGGGTAAAACAATAAAACCGTAGTGTTTTCTGATTAAGATTACTACGGTTTTACTAAAACTAATTATCAAGGGAAGTTTGTATCTTCTTAGTATACAAGAACTTCCGCTCCTTTTTATGGACGGTGAGAGGATCGAACTCCCGACATTCTGGGTGTAAAAAAAGGAGGTTTTGGAGGAGGTAGTTCAGGCCGAGGAGAAAATCAATTTAATCTCCGAAATAACAAAATTTCCAAAGATAATCCAAATTTTAATAATATGAATTTTGGTAATGCAACCAATACTAAAGGTCAAGGAGCATCTATCAAAGAATATAGCTCAAGACAGGCTCAAATGGCTAACAGAAGCTACTATTCCAAATATTATAACAAAGCAAATAAAGCTCCAATGCCTAATGCTTCGCTTAATCAATCATTCTCTGGTAATAATGGAAGTACAAAACCTGCTCTGCCCCAATCTAACAATTCTAACAAACTTCCAAGCCCTGGTTTACCAGAACCTAAAAATTAACGGAATTCTTTGAGAGATATTTTGGAGTGTAAGATAGAAAGTAAAGGGATGCGGCTACACTATGTTTTAAGATGATTATAAACGCTGCTGATTTATTTTTCTCCAGAAGTTTTTCTTAAATAATGCTGGAGAAGAGAAGAATTCTTTTTCAGAATTTGAGAACTGACCTATATCGAGTTTTGCTTTTATATGGTCTAGTGTACAAATTAAATCTGCAACCTGGAAAAGTTTATAATCTACAGGACTTACTTTTCTTACTTCAACATTTGCAAACATTGAATTGAAGATAATGTTTAAAGTGCAAAACGAAATATAAGGTTGAAAAGCTTTCGGCGTTCTTCTATATTCATATATTCATAATCACCTTCGCGACGGATAAGTGGTGCTGTATGAATTGCATGATGAGGATAACCTAAAGAGGTCATGTATTTTTCTAAGCCTTCAATTTCTTCCTGAATGGATTTTTCTTGTTCGTGGGCAATGACAGAAACAATGTAATAAGGTGAATGTGTTTCAAAATCGCCAAAATCTCCAGCTTCATCAATGAAACAACTAAGAATATTTTCTGCCAAGGTAAGATGTGCTCCAGATAATATGTTTAAAAAAAATAAGGCGCGGGATCCCCACGCCGTGTCGGTGGACCGAGGTTTTTCAACCAGCCCAATTGTTATTATAAGGGGAACTGTATAATTGTCAAGTATATAAAACTTCGCAGAACTTGCTTCTGCGAAGTCGCAGGGAATTGGCCAAAGGCCAAGGGGCTACCCCCCTGCCTAAACTAATCATTTTTTATGTATACTAGTTTTTAAATTAATATCCAAAATCAGTATCAAACTCATTCTTTTTATTTTGGATTTCATTATGTCTTTCTATTTGTTTTTGTTTTACAAAATTTCTTTTGCTTACAACAATTGGATTATTTTCATCAAAAAGTATTTCCTTATGAATATCTGCATAAAGTTTTTGCATTTTAATTTCATCTGTAATACCTTTAGAAATAAATAATTCTTTCTGGTTACTTGATAATGTCTTAGGATTTCTAATTTTGAGTTTAATTTCAGAAGCAGGATTATCAAGTATTCTATTCCATTCATTGTTTAAATGAAATTTTAGAACGTTTTGAAGCTGATTTTTATTCATATGAATATATATTGTATTAATGGAATTATATTTCTCATTAATTAAATCATTCCCACTTACTCGAATAATATAATCCTTATCATTGTTTTTAAATATTGCAGGAACAAATTTTTCTTTCTGAATAAAACTATCCTTAAAAATATTTACTTTAGATTCTTTTAAATAAAGTTCTTTAATTTTAGGACTTGTTTTATAATCATTAGATTTATCAACTTCTCCGACTCCTTCAGGTGGGAATAATAGTGAATTTACACTTGGTTCCCATGTAGAATCAACATCAACTTGTCTATCTTTTTGTTCATGCTGTAAACTGTAATAGTTCCTGCCAGCTTCAATGCCGTATTTTTCAGTAATTGTTGTTTTATCAATTGCAACATCTGTAAATGCGTCGTTCATTACATGAGTCTTCATCCGAGCTTCAAAATCTGAACGATTTTCTGCAGGAATTTTATTCCAAAGGTTATCTGTAATTACTGGAAATGCTCCAATTGCCCCAGCTTCTTTTGCTGTAAGTTGGAATTCATTTCTGATTTTGTTAGAGTCATTTTCAAAGAAGTTCTTTGAGTAATACTGAACCCCAGATATGCCTCTATCTGCATTTGTAAAAACAACAGGAACAAAGTTATCATTCCAGTTATCTGTATCATTTATTTGCTGTGCGACAGATATTAAAACACTTGAACTAATAATATTATAATCATCTAATTTAAAATCCGGATTTTTTGATAATGGCTCTTTTAAAGGGTCTATTTCAGTTACATTTAGAACGTCCATTTTCTTCCAGTGACATTTACCTGGTGTTTTTTCGCTTGGTACAGCCAGGTTAAAAGTATTATGATCCAAGATAATATGCCCTGCAAAACGATTTAGTCCATCACTATTACGAAGTGAACGGTCAAGGCTATTTGTAACATCACGATCAAAAGAACTTTCTGTTGTATTTCCTGATGGATGGTTATGACAAACTGCAATTAAATAATCCTTTTCCTCTGCCCTAGTAATTACCTGTTTTAAGGTTTCATCATTTGGCTTTGAGACACTGCAGAAATTTGGCATGTGGCTTGTAATAGCAAGCTGATCTGCTATTTCTCCTGTCTTGCGGTCAATCATGATGTAGCGGAAGGTTTCAAATTTCTTGTTTCTGTAGATTTCCATTGCGGCCTGAAGCTGTTTCCAACCTGTAGGAGTAAGGCCACCATTTTTGGCAAGAGTTACTTTTTTTCCTTTAATATCAAAGACACCTTTTTCCTCAAATTCCTTAAAAGCGTTGTACATGCCTGTTCTTTCGCCATTAAGAATTGGTTCAATAATCCTATTTCGTTCCTTTTCAGCAGCATTAATATGTTCTTGAGTTATACCAGGATCCTCAATATTGACAAGAGTCGATTTTGTTAGTATATTGCTTTTATCCGATTGGAGAACCTCAATAGGAAATTGTACCCTTGCGATTGTACTCCAATCGGTTATTTTTTTGTCATATTCATCTTCGAAACTCTTGTTGTAAAGTTGTTTCATCTTAGATTGAAGTTCTTTATCAACATTAAGATTTATTACTTTTGTAATTTCTACTCCGTTCATTAAATCTTTCATAGGCATCGAAAGAAATTCTTTCAAATCTTCTGTCGCAATTTTCAACTCTGGAATTTCTGTAGCAATGTATTCCCAGGTTTCCTTGTCCCAGTCGATTACAGTATCTTTGGTAAGCTCGCCATCACGCTCAGCAATCTTTGTCAGAATTGCATCTGCCATTTTACCGCAAAGCTGGGAATGAACTTCGCTTAATAACAGGTCCTCATTATCTGCAATATCCGCATAATTTGGATCTGCTTTTACGTCTTCCCAGAATTGAGTGTTCTTGAAAATGGCCTTTCCTTTCTGCCAAAGTTCTGGATTTGTTCGCTGGGTATAGTTGTCCCATAGGTGTGTGTACTCGTGCAAAGCAACTTCGGAATTTGCGATTTCAGGATTGAGATAGATTTTTCCTTCGTAGGCAAAGCCGTAGGTGTTATCATCCTGTACGAAACTCTGAATTTTCGGATTCTGAGAAGAAATAAACTTGACAAGTCGCTCTTTTGAAAGTACATTATACGTATAAGTTCCATTGTCAGTGAACCTCTGCCCCAGAAATTGTATCTGGGTATAACGCTCACCATTGGAACTTAAATTTTTTTCAGCATCTTTTTTATTTAATGCCTCAAGTTCTTCGGACTTTTCTTTTGCCCACAAGCAACTTCTTTTTCTATCCTCATAAATCAGATTATTTTCGTCAATATTTGATTTAACAAAATCAATTTCATTATTACGCCCATACATAGATGTAATTTCATGAATTATAATTCTTCCTCTTCATTGATCAACTGCTAGCGGAATAAGTATTGTACGATTCATAGAGTCTTTCCGTTCCGTAAAGAAAACAAAGCTGTCATCTCGTGTACGTGACTTAAAGACCATCACTGGGTCTGCAAGTTGAGAAGGAATTGCGTAAATATCATCAATTGAAAGCTTATGGCCCTGCTTGTCATTCGGATAAAGAGGATTGTCTCTAAGCATTTTATCTAAAGTTGACTGCTCTACTTCAATAAGTCTTTCAGAAATGCCAAGAACTTTCATTACGGGAGTTACCTTTCCAACGACAATCAGTTTTAAAGAATTCGTGTTGTCATTCTGCCATTCATTAATATGCTCAATGAATCTTTTTGTATCCTCTTCATCAAATGTAAAATAACGTCTCTGTTCTTCTTCGGAAAGAGTCCCTGTCATTTTCTGTAATATCGTTTCCCTTTCTAAAATCCTGCCAAATTCTGCTTTATCCTGCACTACTTCAATCCCAGCTGCAGAAAGTTTATCCAGGACAAAACCAATTTTATTCTGTTCAGGCTTAGCTGTCAGATTTTTTGTTATCTGAACTCCGTTCATTAAATCTTTAATTGGTTGTGCAAGAAATTCTTTAATATCCTCGTATAAAAATGTTTCTTTATTAAATTTTGCTACATCAATAGAATTTGCAACATAATCCCATACTTCTTTATCCCAATCGATTACAGTATCTTTGGTAAGCTCGCCATCACGCTCTGCAATCTTTGTCAGAATTGCATCTGCCATTTTGCCGCAAAGCTGGGAATGAACTTCGCTTAATAACAGGTCCTCATTATCTGCAATATCCGCATAATTTGGATCTGATTTTACGACTTCCCAGAATTGAGTGTTTTTGAAGATGTCTTTTCCCTTCTGCCAGAGTTCAGGATTTGTTATCTGGGTATAAGAATCCCAAAGATGTGTATATTCATGTACGGCAACTTCTGAAGTCATGATATCTGGATTAAGGTAGATTTTTCCTTCGTAGGCAAAGCCGTAGGTTTGTTCATTTTGTTTATAAAATAGCAAGTTCAGATTGTTGACAAAATCCGATTTGTGGATTATTTTATAACCATTAGCATTCGCATTGTGTATAACTCGCATATATAGCGTACCCACTTCTGCGGATGCTTTTTCTATTTCAAGGTCATTTATATACAATAAATATCCCTTATCAATCCATTGTTTCATAATGTCTATTCTGTTTCGTCCGTAAACAGCCGTTACCCAATTTGCCTCTATCTCATTTTTGTCCTTATTAAAATGAAAGCTTACCATCATCGGATTTTGATTATTATCAAATTGGTCATAGACACCAATTACATAAAAATCATCAGGAATTTCTTTGTTCTTTGTTGAATTAAAGACATAACGAGGATTTGCAAGATTTCTAAAAACAGTTTTCACATCCTCTTCTGAAAATTCTCCTTTATGGCCATGAGTTCTTCGCTCACCAAATTTTTCTTTTTCCAGGAACAAAGCTCTGGCAAGTTTCTGCTTATACATTTTTACCGGAAAGTCATTAAGTCCACATTCTCTGAGAATAAAAGGTGTTTTCTCGGAGATTTCGATGAATTCATCTCTTAAATGAACATCATTAACAGTTAATTTATCAATTTCAGAATCAAGATTTTTTTCATTCTGCGAGACAAACAAATCCTCTACTTTGTTTTCTTCCTGCATCTTTTGTAGAATTTCAGCACTATTAAGAATCCTGTCAAATTCAGCCTTGTCCTGCACTACTTCAATCCCAGCTGCAGAAAGTTTATCCAGGACAAAATTCAAAGACTTTTCTGGTGCCCTGGTAATCTTTAAGCTTTGTTCAACAGCTTCTTTAGAAATATCATAATGGCTCCAAAAATTAACATCATAATAATCTGACTGACTGTCACTGTGGTCAAAATTATAGGATTCCAGCTGTCTCCGGACATCCATCATTACTTTGTTTACCTCTGGAGACATCCAGCTTGGATTTTCTTCTGTACTTGGATTATTAAAAACATAAGCTCTATCAACGGAATATTTAATAACTTCCTTTTTCTTTTCATCAGTCATTTCATAATATTTTTCATATTTTCCAGTATCATTGTTCCACCATTCTTTAGCACTATTGTGTTCAAAATACTCTTTCATTATATTTTCATTTGTAATTTCTCCAGGAGCTTGTTTTAGGGTAACGTTTATTTCTGATCCACCAGAAAAATATTTTGAAGTAATTGAAAACTTATAGTCTGGATAATTTTTCTTTACATAATCACGAAGTTTTTTTGCTATATCAGTTGTAGAAAAATTACTATCATAATTACTTCCTTGCTCTGATTCATATTTTTTCTTTGCAATTTCAGCCTGGGTATCTCTTACTAACTTTCTTGCATTACTTATTTCTTCCAGACTTGGTTCTAAAGTAGAAGTGCTTACAACATTCTCATTTAATCCTATACCTTTTTCTTTACAGAGTTCTTCCAACTTTTGTTCAATATATTCTGTCTTATTAACATTAACCGGGAACTGTTCCCATATAAGATGAAGTTTTTTCCAATCAAAATTTTCATATATGTTTTTATTATCATTCATTGCTTTCTGAGCATTACGACTAGGAGAATACAACTCAGATATAATCATTTTTTTTGTTTCATTAACTGTATATTTTAAGAAATCAGGATTATCCTTAACTGCAAGAGGATATTCATCTATAATTTGCGATAAAACATTCTTAATACTTGTATCATAAGTATTCTTAATTGCTTCTGTTGCATTTTTGAGGTTTGTATCTACTTTTTCTACTTCTGAGCTATCCATTAACCATTTTTTATGCAATTCTTTATACTCATTCTGGGCTTTATCTAAGCTTTTTGTGTTTTCTTTAAGATTTTCTTTCAATACAAATTTTTCAGCCTCAATTACTTTCTCAACAGCTTTCTTCTGGAAATCTGAAACTTCAGAATAGTAAAAGTTAATTTCTACCCTATTAAGAGCTTCAATAACTTCATCGTAACTGCAGGTCGAACGTACATCATCAAAGATAGAACCATTTCCATCTCCAATATCATAACTACTTGGTTCATATGAGAGTGTATCTTCCGGATTCTTAGGATTAGGAATGTTACAAATCTTGAAGCGTGTCTTATCATATCCAAAGGTAATACCTATATCTTCTTCAGGTAGTTTGTTTTCACTTTCAAGATTCCAATAATTCTCTACAGAACCATATTTTTTTTCTGCATATTGTTTGCGGTTATAAAATTCCTTATCTGCCTGTAAGATAAGGTCATTAAATTCATTAAGAGGATATATCTTATTTTCTGTAGGAAAAACATCGCTTTCACTCCAATATAAAACAACATAAGGTATTTTCTTTTCCTCATATCCAGCTTTAATTTTATCCTGTACTTTCTGATAAAGTTCAGGAAGGAAATTTTGCTGAACCTTATTATACAGTAAATTACCTTCATGAGTTTTATTATTAAAATCAAATTTCTCTACAGCCTTGATAATATCCTGGTTTCCAGCCTTTATCTGATCCATGATTTCATCAACCATAGGACGATACCATTTATCATAGTGAAGCTGTCGGTCTTCTGGTGTTACTTCGCTGTTGTTTTCAGGAACTTTAAGGAAAGTCTCTCTTACAATATCATCAAATTTAGTTATACAATCATTTACATTATTACTTAATGTTTGGGATATATTTTTTGCTATTTCAGATGGAATTTCACCTGCAGCATTAGGAATATCTATATTTTCTTTAATAAATTCATCTGCTGAAAATCCTGTACGTTCGCTATATAAATCCTTAAATTCTTTAATTAAACAATCATACATTGAATCTTGAACTGAAGAATTTAGTATATGCGAATTTGCAGCTAAATGAAAAATGTTATTTCCTTCATCATCTTTCTCAATAAGAAGTCTACCAAACTTTATGTTATTATCTGTAAAAGCCAGGACCATTGAATGTAATGCACCAGGATCTCCGGATGTAATAATATCTTCAATTACAGATTTATAATTTGTTCTATCTGCTTTAGTTTTTAATGTATTAATTGTTTTGTTAATTTCTGTAAAACGAGATTCTTTAATGAAGGTTGTAAGTTCTGACTTTAATTCATCAATTGTCTTTTCTTTCTCAATATTGCTATATTTTTCATATTCAGGAAAATATTCAGGGTAATTCTTATATAGTTCTCGTTCGATTGTTGTATTTTCTTCTAAGTATAAATCTAATTCTGGAGATATTTCTTTTGAAAAAACTTGTCCATTAATTGTAATTGGGGTCTGAATTTTCAGATTTGTAAGTCCAGCTTCATAAGTATTATTGTTATAAATGGAAATGCTGCCAAATTCTGACATATTAATATCTCCATTAAGAATAACGTATCCCCAGCCTATTCCATTTTTATCCAAGTCTTGTAATTTCTGAATTAGTAAAAACATCTGCTTTCTTAGAATTTCTGGCAAACTTAGTAAACTGAAATCTGTTTACAGGTTCGTGACATAACCATTTTGTCTCATCACAGATTTGATTAAATGTTTCCATGTAAAAGTTTTTCCAACTTCCTGAATGAGAATCCATAATTAAAAAAGACTCAATATCACGAGCTTGAATTTTATTTATCTGCCAATTTCCGAACTGTTTATTAATTTCTTCAATGATTTGTCTTTTCTGGTTCATTGTATGGATTAATTCACATATATTTTGCTGTACGTCATTGGGGAGTTCTGATA
>CAMGTC010000110.1 GCA_946061765.1 uncultured Treponema sp. | reverse complement strand
GTATGCATCGTAATGATGTTTTTTTCTTATCAAAATATAAGAAAGCGTAAAAGAATAAACGAAGTAAAAGAATTACCATATAGAAATGTTTCTTTGGAAAATGTTCAAGATGGTGTTTATACAGCAAAAACTCAAACTAGCTTTTTGACTATAAAATTACAGGTAAATGTTGAAAATCATAAGATTCAGAATATAAAAGTTTTGGAAAAATCTTCTGAACGTAATTTTGAGGAAAAAGTTCTTTTAGATAAAATGATTGCTGAAAATAAAGCCTTTGTAGAAGTTATAAAAGGGCAGGAGTTAGCAAGTTTAGTTTATATCTGTTGTTTGGATTCTGCTTTGGCTCAAGGAGACCCTTCTTTAAAAATTGTCGAAGATGATTCAGGATTAACCGTAAATGAAAACTAATTATCAACTTGAATTAGATAATCTGATAGAAAAAATTAAAGATTTACCAGAAAAACCAACTTTATTACTTCATGCTTGTTGTGCACCATGTTCTTCCTATTGTTTGGAATATCTTATTAAATATTTTAGAATTACTATTTTTTATTACAATCCAAATATTTATCCACAGTCAGAATACGAAAGACGTTTGGAAGAATTGATTACTTTTCTTCCTAAGATTCCAAAATATAAGGATGCAGTTACACTTATAAAAACCACTTATAATCAGAATGATTATTTTGAAGCGATAAATGTAAAAGAAGAAGCAGAAATGGCAAAAGAACCTGAAAAAGGAGAAAGATGCCGTCGCTGTTATGAATTCAGAATGAAGAAAGCTTATGAGTATGCTTTAGAACATGACTTTGAATATTTTTGCACAACTTTATCAATTAGTCCTTTTAAGGATTCTGTTAAGATAAATGTCATTGGAAAAGAACTTGAAAATACAGAAAAACCAAAATGGCTTACTTCCGATTTTAAGAAACATTCAGGTTTTTTAAGAAGTCTTGAATTAAGTAAAGAATACGGACTTTATAGACAACAATATTGCGGATGCATTTATTCTTATAATAGTTATAAAGAAAGAGAGGCTAAAAATGCAACTTTTGACTAATGAAGAAATGCAGCTAGCCTTTAGCAGATTTCAATCACAAAATCCAAATCCAAAGTCAGAATTAGATTATGTTAACCCTTTTACACTTTTAGTTGCTGTTGTTTTAAGTGCTCAGGCTACAGATAAAGGTGTGAATAAGGCAACAAAAGATTTATTCAAAATTGCAGATTCCCCTCAGAAAATGCTTGAACTTGGCGAGGAAAATTTAATCACATATATTAAATCTATTGGGCTTTATAAAAATAAAGCAAAAAATATTATTAATCTTTCTAAAAAATTAATTTCGGATTATGACAGCCAGGTTCCAGATAGTATGGAAGATTTAATGACTTTAGCTGGTGTTGGCCGAAAAACTGCCAATGTTGTTCTGAATGTAATCTTTAATAAAGCTACAATGCCAGTTGATACTCATCTTTTAAGGGTCTGTCCCCGTGTTGGTTTTGCTCAAGGTAATACTCCTGAAAGTGTTGAAAAATCCTTGTTGGAAAGAATACCTCCTGAATATATGCATGATGCCCATCACTGGTTACTTTTGCATGGCCGTTATGTCTGTATGGCAAAAAATCAAAAGTGTCAGGAATGTATTATATCTGATTTGTGTAAACATAATTTTTAGCTTTTCACAATTATTGAATTTATACTTATTCGACAGTATATTAAGGATTCCATGAGTGATAAAAATTCAAATTATTTTAATCAATTTTCCTGGCCAGAAATTTTACATCTGCACGAAGATTCTGACTGGGATATAAAATCTTATCATCAGATTTTGTGTCAGGGTGATTATCCATCTTTTTTAGATAAATATATAAAACTTCCAATTATGCAGCGGCTTTCCGGTGTAGGACTTTTATGTGGCTCTGATTGGACCAGGTTATTCCACAACAGATTTTATTATTCAAGGTTGGATCACTCAATTGGGGTTGCTTTGATAATTTGGCATTTTACCCACGATAAGGCACAGACTCTTGCCGGCTTATTTCATGATCTTTCTACACCAACTTTTAGCCATGTTTCCGATTTTAGAAAAGGTGATGCATTAACTCAAACTTTAACAGAAGAAGATAATTCTTCGATTATTCGTAAAGATTTTACTCTTTCCAAACTTTTAGAAGAGGATGGTCTTAAAATAAAAGATGTTGAAAACTATCATATTTATCCAGTTGCTGATAATGAAATTCCTCAGTTGAGTGCAGACAGATTGGAGTATATGTTTCCTTCTGGAGCTGTTCTTGAAGCTTCCTGGACTTTGGATGAAATCGAAAAAACTTATAAAGATATTGAGGTATTCAAAAACGAAAGTAATCAGGATGAACTTGGTTTTAAGACTCTTGAAATAGCAGAAGACTATTGTCAGAAATTTTGTATGACTGGTCATCTTTTACAAATGAACGAAGATAAAATGACTCTTCATCTTTTGGGACAAATTATGAATATGGCTGTTGATGAAGGTCTTTTGAAAGAGTCTGATTTTATGAAACTTTCTGAAAGTCAAATAATTGAAATAATTGATAACAAGGGCTCGGAAAAATTTCAACGATTTTATAATACTTTTAGAAACATGGAATCCATTCTACATTCAGATATTAAAATGCCAGAGGATGAATATTTTAATCTGAGTTTAAAAGTAAAATTGCGCTATATTAATCCTCTTGTAAAAACTTCATCTGGTGTAAAACGTTTGAATGCTTGTTCAAGTGTATCTAAAAAAATTATTGATGATTTTTTGAATTGGGAAGATAAAAAATTTGGATGTGTAAAATATTATTCAGCAAAATAAGAATTAATAAAAACTTGATTAGGAATAAGCTAAAAAGGTAAAATGAAATTATGATTGAATTAAATAGTAAAGAAAGAAAAACTTTAGAAAAAGCTGCTCATGATTTACAGCCTGTTGTAATTGTAGGTGGAGCCGGCGTTACAGAAGGTCTTGTAAAAATGGTAGATTCAAGCCTTGCCGTTCATGAATTGATTAAAGTAAAGTTCAATGAATATAAAGATGAAAAGGTTGAACTTGTTAATCAAATCTGTAATCAGGAAAATGCAACTCTGGTAAGAATTATTGGAAATGTGGCAATTCTCTATAGACCGGCAGAAAAACCTGAAGACAGAAAATTTGATATCTAAAAAATCTATTGATTAGAATATGCCCAACGAACTAATGCCAGGGCATATTTTAATTGTCCTTCCGGAAAGAAAATATAATATTTTCTTTCTCCACAAGTTAAAAGCATTACACTACTAGAAACCGATGAAACAGCTGTTAATGCATGAAGTGGGAATTCATAATCACCTTCATTACTTAAAACTACAACTCTTTGATTAGTAACTACAAAATCACCTTTATCTTCTTTTTTGGTTGTTTCACAGGCATATAGAATTTTTTCTCCAGAATTTAATCTGATTTTCAAAAAATGAACAATCGGTAGTTCAGAGTTTTCGTTTAAAGGAAGTTGATATTTTTCTGTATCTACATAGGGATTATCGTAAATATGTTTTTCCTTTGAAGATTTTAAGTTCTGGTGGATGATTAAAAAAATCATAAATAAAATAAAGAGTAGGGAATAAAAACTTCGGCTTTGAAAAAAATTACTATTGCGGTTTAAAGTTTTTGGAAGTCTTTCTGCTGGAATTTCTTGAGAATTAAAATCTTCTTTTTTTGAACTTTTATCACCGGGCATTAATTCAATTTCATCATCACTTTTATTTGTTGAAACCTGAACATCGGTAAAATCTCTATCGACTGGGATAGGCAAATTAATTGAACCTTTTGTAGGATTTGTCTGGAGATTTAATATAAAAATTATTAGAACTGCATAGAGAATTGTTAGGGCTGTAGAAATAATAATTTTGATTTTCTTTTTCCAATCTGTGTAAAAAAACATGAGTACAATTCCAATTGGAATAAAAAGTATTGAAATAAAACATGCGATAGTAATAATAGAAAAAGCTTTTTTAGAAGTCATTGTTCACCTAGTATATTTGAATTGATTTATTTATTGGATGCTCATACAGAGTAAAATCCTGATTAAATGCTAACTTTAAGTTTTCTTTTGTAAAAACTTGTCGTGAGTTTCCGTGAAACATTTTTTGTTCCTGGTTATTATTTTTTGTAAGTAAAATTATATTCTGTCCAAATTGAGATGCAATGTTTAAATTGTGAATTGAAATAATTATTCCAATATTTTTTTCTTTGCTTAGTTTGGATAAAAATTCCATAAGTTTTGGTTCAAATGAAAAATCGAGATTATTTGCAGCTTCGTCTAAAAGAAGGAAATCAGGTTCCTGAGTAAGGGCTCTTGCAAGTCTTACTTTTTGAAATTCGCCGCCTGAAATTTGATGAAGATTTTTTTTTGCCAAATTCATGATTTCTAAAAGAGATAGATTTTTATGTACAATTTGTAAATCTTCTTTTGAATAAATTCCATGCTGTGAATGACAATAACGGCCTTGGAGAACAAAATCTTCAACAGAAAAGTCCCAACTACAAAATTCATTTTGCTGCATAAAAGCTATATGTTTTGCAAGGTCCTTTGTTTTTATTTCATTTATATTTTTATTATCTAAAAGAATTGATGATTGTTTTGAGATAATTAAAGAATCGTTCTGAAGATTTGCCAGGCAGGAGAGTAGGGTTGATTTTCCACATCCGTTTGGGCCGCACAGGCATATAAAATCTCCGCTCTTTATTTCGAAGGAAATATTATTGAGAACTTTCTGCTTTTTATATTCTGCATTTAGATTTTTAACCTGTAATTTCATTTTTGTTTATGTCCTGGATGTGTTTAAAAATAATGATAAAAAGAATGGTACTCCTAGAATTGAGGTAATAATTCCCGCTGGTAATTCTGATGGAGATATTACAGTTTTAGCAATTGTATCGGCAAGTAAAAGTAATATGGAGCCAAAAATCATACTTAGTGGTAGTAAAGTTTTAGCTTTAGAGCCGGTAAGTTTTCTTACAATGTGAGGGGCAATAAGTCCTACAAAACTGATTGTTCCTCCAGCGCAAATTGCTGCGGATACTGCAAATGCGGCAGATATTAAAACTAAGATTCTAAGTTTATTTACAGAAACGCCAAGTGATTTTGCAGAAATTTCTCCACAGGCCAGAAGATCCAACTGATTTTGAATTGAAAACATAATTATGATTGAAATAATAGAAGGAATTAAAATAAATAATAATTCTTTCCAACCATGACCGTTAAAACTTCCCAAAATCCAGGAATAAATTGAGCCCAGTTCTTTAGAAGAGGTAATTAAAATTAAGGAAGAAAGGGCTGAATATAAAGTGCCTAAGGCGGTTCCACAGAGTAAAATCATAACGGTGGAGTTTTTGGAAGATGATTCTTTGTTAAAGGCCAGTACTACAATAATTACGCCTGCCAATAATGCACCAATAAAAGCAAATAAATTGATAGGTGAAATAAATTTTAAAATTGGAAAAAAAGGTTTTATTGAAGCAAGGTTTACACCCAGACCTAAAACACTTGCTGTAACAGCACCTAATGTTGCGCCAGAGGAAATACCAATAATTCCCGGTTCTGCTAATTCGTTGCGGAAAAATAACTGAAATACGGCTCCGCTTCCTGCTAAAAGTCCACCAGCTAAAATTGCAAGTAAGGCTCGAGGTAATCTAAGATTTAAAAGGATTATACGGTCAAAATTTGGAGAGGGGTCTGTCCCCTCAGTAATTTTAGAGGTCTGTCCCCACAAGGCATTTATTAAATTGATTTTTTCGCTTCCAAGACTTAGGGCTAAAATAAAAAAGACAAAAAGAATTATAAGCGAAACCATTAAGGTGATTAAAAACTTATTTTTTTCTGTCTTTTGCAGTTTCATAAAATAATTATACCATATTATTCATACAAAATTTTATTCAATTCTACTATTGTCTGTCCAATTCTTGGGCCTGGTCGTGTAAATAAATTGTCGTCAACTATATAGATTTTTGAATTTTTTACAGCTGGTATTGATTGCCAGCCAATTCTTTCTTTTACGCTTTTGCTTGTAATTCCAGATGTTGCAGGAATTAAAATTACATCAGCTTGTCTAACAATAATGCTTTCTTCACTTACGATTGGGTAAAGCTGGTCCAGGTCGCTAAAAATATTTTTTCCTCCAGCTTTTGTTATTATGTCGTTTATAAATGATTGTGACCCGGCACTCATATAAGGGGAATAATAAACTTCCCAGTAAACTAACGGTTGGTAGTTTTGATTAAGAGTTACTGTATTGATTTCTTTTTTGATACTATCTAATAAATTCTGGCCTTCCATTTGATGACCTGTAATTTTAGCAATATCTGTGATTTCTTGAAAAATTGAATCAATTGAATTTGCTTTTGATAAATAATATTTAATTCCGTAAGATTCAAATTGTTCTATAAGGAAGTTGTGCATTCCGTCGGTCATGTAAACCAAGTCTGGCTTAAAAGAAAGTATTTTTTCTACGCTTAAAGTTTTTCCGTCAAAACCGCCAACTTTTGGTAGAGTAGTAGCTTCCGGTGGATAGTCTGTAAATTCTGAAACTGCTGATACCTGTTTTCCAGCACCAATCGCAAATAAAATTTCACTTGCCGATGGAGATAATGAAACTATACTCTGTGGATAGCTTATTTTTTCTACTGTTTTTTTAGTACATGCAGAAAAAGAAAGAATAAAAAATAGAGTACAGATTAGCCAGGCGTTACGGGCTGGCGTTTGAAGCCCGTTAGAAGGAGTAGGACGCAATGTAATGCGGCCGAGAGGAAGGCTTTCCTCTCTTTTATAAAATTTATTCATAAATTATTGGCAGCCCCATTCTTTATAATAAGAATCTATTTCTTTTTTGATTTCATCTGTGATAACAGTTTTATCGCCATTTGTGTAAAGTGCATCTACAACATCGTCCATGGAAACAATGGCTTTTGCAGGGAAACCGTACTTTTGACTGATAGTTTCAAGTGCAGATTTTGTGGAGTCAGGAGCTCTTTCGCGGCGATCAAGGCTAACAATTTCTCCTACAATTTTAATTCCACCTGGAGTGCTTTCCTGAGCTTTAATTTTAGGATAAGTTTCTTCTATTGATTTTCCGCTGGTTGTAACATCTTCGATAATTACAACTTTGTCGCCGTCTTTGATTTTATATCCAAGCAGAGAACCTTTATCGGCACCATGATCTTTTTCTTCTTTTCGGTCGCTGCAATATTTAATTTCTTTTCCATAAAGTTCGCTGTAAGCAATGGATGTAACTACTGCCAAAGGAATTCCTTTATAGGCTGGACCAAAAAATACATTGAAGTCTTCTTTAAAAATATCATGAATTGCTTTTGCATAATATTCGCCAAGTCGTTTTAATTGACTGCCACTAACATAGGCACCGGCATTCATAAAAAATGGAGACTGTCTTCCGCTTTTTAATGTAAATGAACCAAATTTTAAAACCTGGCATTCCAGCATAAAATTGATGAATTCTTTCTTGTAATCTTCCATAAAATAATCCTTAAAATTTAAATTAAATGGATGCAGCCATTTATTATTTGTATTTTAGTGAAAATTGAGTTTTTAGAAAATGTGATTTATATATGTTCCTTAATTTTGTAAACCGCAAGTTGTTTCAACAACTGAGGATTTACAAAACGTTCGCGCAAGCGAACACGTAAATAAACAGAGTTTTTGCAAAAAAACTCGTGACTTAAAATAGATGGCGAAATTTAAGCCATCTATTTTAAACGTTCTTTACAATTGTACGCAAACAAGGTTCTGTTATTTCAAAAATTAGTGGGAAGTGGTCTTTGCATAACATTGCTACTTCGCCATCGCATTGTAAAAGAATTGGCTGGTCATAAGAAAATCTTACTTTTTTTGCTGTGTGAAGGAAGGCAATTCCGCCTCCTACAAAAGATCCGTCTATAAACTGTCTGTTAACTTGTATCAACTGTGGAATTGTAATTTTTGGAGCATGGCAAACATTGTCTTGTGTGGGAAGAATGTAATGACCGCCACCGTAATATCTGTGACCAGAAGCGCCAAATACAAAGATTGTAATTGGATTTGATTCTTCGTAAATCTTATTGTTGTTTTCATCAAAGAATTCCATTTTAGCAATTCCAGATGGAAAGGGTTTATCGTAAACAAAAGCACTGATTGGTACACAGAATTGGTAGAAATTTCCAGGCATCTTTTTCTTAACTGCATTAGTCATATAAACTACAAAAGCATCAAGACCAATACTTGCAATGTTGAATGAATACCATGGGTACTGTGGATCGTCAGGATTATATTTTTTAGGATTTTTTCCACTTGCTAAAATTTGTTCTTTGGTAACTGGATTTTCTGGGTAAACTTTTACGGCAGGTTGATTTTCGAATTTTAAATTACCAGAAAGTAATTGAATAGTTTCTTCCATGCTATGTCCATCTGTACCGTCATTTCCAGTTCCCAAAGGAAGTCGTAATATTGTAATTTGATTTTTTATTTTTTGAGCTTTTTGAGAATCTGTTTGTGCTGTAAGGAAAAGTTTTGTTTGTACTTCTAGAGATGTTCCGTCGCCACCAGCAATTACAATAATGTATTCTGAAGAAGGATTATTTTCCTCTACAATTTTTTCTACTATATTGAGAGAAATTTTGTGGGCATGACCTGAGTATTCGGTTATAAAAACTTCTTCTTTTACTAAATTTGCCAGAATTTTTTTGTCTTTAATTTTATTTATTGAAGTGTTAAAAAATTTTTTATAGTGATAAGATTTTGATTTTTTTGTAAAACACCCTGCCATCTGGTTTACTATATAAAAAATATTTACATCTTTGTCTTGCCATAATGGATTTCTAATGATGTGGGCAGTTATGCAGG
>CAMGTC010000109.1 GCA_946061765.1 uncultured Treponema sp. | reverse complement strand
TTTGAATCACGCAACCGTGACTGGGAGCCAAAAATCGGATTTTTGTTTATAATGCGGAAGCCCTGAAGAAGTAGTTTAATTCTATTGAAGTTTTTGTTATATTATTAATATGACAGATATAAGAAAATTCCTTTCCAACGTCGAAAAGGCAAAAAAAATCGACCGTCAAAATAACAGCGGTAACTACGACTATAACCGCATAGCCGATAATCTCCGCAGACTTTTTAATAACGCAACTTCCTGCCCAACAGAATTACCCGACACTCTTTTTGGTTACTGGCAAGACACCTACATACTTGCAAGTCAAAATATCACTGAAGAACCAAGTGAAGAAAACTTAAATAAACTTGCAGCTATTCTTGCCTTTTTAGACAACAGTGATGAACTTCAGGAAGTTTTAACCGAGGAAGACTGGAAGGAAATTGGAGAATTAGTTAATGACGAGGCCGAAGATTTACCTATCGACATTCTTCAGGATTTAATGAAAATCCTGGTAGAAAAAGGCGCTTACTAAAGTACTTTAATAAATTCTATGTCAGAAAACTTTAATATTTCACAAATTTCAGATTATTCTCATTGTCTTCAATGCCCTCGTAAATGTGGAGTAAACAGGTATTCCAATCAGCTGGGGTTTTGTAAAGAACCTGCTGAATTAAGAATTGCCTTTGCTGGTCTTCATTTTGGAGAAGAGCCTCTAATCACCGTACGTGGAGGAAGTGGCACAATCTTTTTTACGGGTTGCACTCTTCGCTGTGCCTTCTGCCAAAATTATCAGATTAGTCAGGATGGTCTTGGAAGAAATGTTTCAACTCAGGAATTTGCCAAAATTTGCCAGAAATTACAGTCTGCAGGAGCCGAAAATATTAATCTTGTAACCGGAAGTCACAACATCCCCCTTATTGCAGAGGGAATAAGAGCCGCAAAAGAATCTGGAGTAACCATTCCTTTTTGCTGGAATTCTTCGGCCTACGAATCAGTTGAAAGTCTTGAATTATTAAAAGGCCTTGTAACCATATGGCTTCCAGATTTTAAAACCCTAGACAACAATCTTTCCAAATCTTTATTTTCAGCCCAGGATTATCCTCAGGTAGCAAAAAACACAATTAAATGGATGATTCAAAACTCAGCTCTGGAAATTCAAGAATTAGATGAAAATGGTAACTTATGCAAAGATTCTAAAAAAATCAAATATGAAAAAATGATTTCAGGTGTAATCATAAGACATCTGGCCCTTCCAGGACGTTTTGAAGACACTGCAGAAGTTTTGGCATGGCTCAAGGAAAATGCAGATTCCAAAGCATGTATTTCTCTTATGAATCAATATACTCCAGTCCCTTTTGCAGAAGATACAAATATTTTGGAAAAACGTAAAAAAGCCCTTACTGTAATTGAAAATCGTCTTATTTCAAAAGATGAAGATGCTGATATTCAGGATTTAATTGAAGCTTACGATTTTGATTATCTCTTTTACCAGGAACTTAGTGATGATACCAGCTGGTTACCCGATTTTACAAGAAAGCAGCCTTTTTCCAATAAACTTGCAAAACCACTTTGGCATTGCAATTATCAGATAGATTAACAATTATTTTTCTATTTTTATAAAATTTATAAGAAGTATTTTCCACTTAATTTATCATTCTGTGATATAATTTTTAGTATATGTCTACTTCAAAAAATAAAAAAATCACAGGAATTGTACTTCCTTTGGGAGCCCTTTACACAAAAGATAATCCTGTAATTGGGGAATTCCCAGATTTAATTACTTTAGGAAAATTTTGTAAAGAAGCTGGATTTAAGATTATTCAGCTTTTACCGGTAAATGATACAGGAACTCAAAGTTCACCTTATTCTGGACTTTCTGCTTTTGCACTTCATCCAATTTATATAAGAATCAAAGATATTCCAGAATTCAAAGAAGTTTATGAATCAGATAAAATCTTTGCTAAGGCTTACAATACTTTTATCAGTAAAAACAATTACAAACTTCGCTACGATTACGACGATATTCTGGAATCAAAAATCAATATTCTGAAGCAGCTTTATTTTAAGACTCAGCTAGGACAAAGTGGAAAACTACCAGAAGAAATGTCAAAATGGATTAAGGCTAACTCCTGGGCTAAAACTTACGCTGTCTACAAAAATCTTAAAAGAAATTATATGCAGGCAAGCTGGAAAAGCTGGCATCAAAATGATCAGAAAAAATCTCCAGACGATATAGAATCTTTATGGAAAACAAAAGCTTTTCAGAAAGAACATTATTTTTACATCTGGTGCCAGGTAATTGCAAACCAGCAGTTTGAAGATGCAGTAAATGCAGTAAAAAAAATGGGCATTTTAATCAAAGGTGATATGCCTATTCTTATGAACGAAGATTCCTGTGATGCCTGGGCCTATCCACAATTCTTTAATCAAGATTTAAGGGCAGGCTCTCCAGCAGATGGTGATAATCCAAGTGGTCAAAACTGGGGCTTTCCAACTTATAACTGGAAAGCCTTAAAAGAGGATAATTACAGCTGGTGGAAAAACAGACTCAAAGTTGCCTCAAAATACTACGATGCCTACAGATTAGATCACATCTTAGGATTTTTTAGAATCTGGGCAATTCCAAGTAACGATTGCAATGCACTGAATGGTCATACAGAACCCTTTGCCTCATTTAAACGGGAAGATTTATATGAATTAGGCTTTGATGACGACAGAATCCGCTGGCTCAGCCAACCACATATTCCTACAAGCCTTGTAGAAGATATAACCTGGAATCATGAAATAGCCCACAAAATACTAGAACTTCTCTGTCAGCAAATTGGAAACGAAGAACTCTGGCTTTTTAATAAAAATATTAAGGGAAGTCAGAAAATTTGGGATTATGATTTTCAAAATCTCTGCAATGAGGAAGCTGCTCATAAGATAAAAGAAAAACTGGTAGAATACTGGTCAAACAGAACTTTACTTGAGATTTCAAAAAATAGATTTATTCCTCTGTGGACTTATGGAAACTCAACTTCCTGGGCCTCATTAAACGAAATTGAAAAATCAAAACTGGAAGAATTATTCAGTCAGATAAACAGTAAAAACGAAAAACTCTGGAAAAAACAGGCAGACGAAATCTTTACAGCAATTACAGAAGGAATAAAAATGATTCCTTGCGGTGAAGATTTGGGTGTAAGCATTGATTGTGTTCCAAAAACTATGCTTGAACATAATATTTTAGGTCTCAGAGTAGTTCGCTGGTGCCGTCAGTGGTCAGAAAAAGGGCATCCATATCTGCCTTTTGATGATTATACCCCACTTTCAATTACAACTACCTCAGTTCATGATTCTTCTACAATCCGACAGTGGTTTAATGAAGAAATAGAAACTCGTAGCCTTCAAAATAATCAGACAGAAAAAGAAGAAATATGCAATGTGGGCGATTTAATTAATCTAAAAGAAAATAAAAAATTTTCACCAGAAATTGCAGAAGCTATTCTTACTGAATGTGCAAAAAGTGCCAGTTTGTGGTATATAAATCCACTGCAAGATTATCTTTATATGAACAAGAAATACTGGCTTGAAAATGCCCAGGAAGAAAGAATAAATGTTCCAGGCACTGTAAATAAGTTCAACTGGACCTACAGGCTTCCTGTTAGTCTTGAAGAACTTGCAGAAGATAAAGATTTAATCCAAAAAATTCAGAAAATATGTAAAGGGAGATGTTAATCATATTTATGATTAATTACTAAAATAATGAAGCTATCTTATAACGAATTTCATATCTCAAAAAAAGTAAGAGACTTATGTGACTTTAATCAGGGCTTATTTGCCTCAAGTGGGAATGTAGTTTTTGCCAACATGAAAAATGTCCGGGATTTTCAGTTTTTATTCAACAACTACATTGAAACTCAAACAAAAGATAACAACAAAAAAGTTTCAGCTGGCCAATTAAATGCAATGGGTCTGATTGATGAGATTTTACATTATGTTTGTATGCTTTACCGCCGCAATAAAGTTCAGACTTTTACGACTGACTTACTTGCAAATCTTGATAAGGAATTTTCAAAAGAACAAGTAGACTCCCTGCTTTTGGATTTTATTAAAGAATTTCCTCCTGTAGAAGTTTATAAAGAAAAAACTACAGCTAAAGAATTTTTAGAAAGACTTTCTTTGGATCCTGGAACAAATCTCCAACGTTCAAACAGGGAACAAAGTCTTGAAGAGTTGATTCTTCTACATCTTGCAAATGAAAATCCAGCTTTTAAACCTTTTACCCTTTTGTTTGACGACAGCGAACTTGCTAAAAATCCACTCTACAATAAAACATGGGCTCTGATTCAAAAATATTCTAAGAGCCAGCCCACTTTTGGACCTTTTGATCACGACCTGATTAATCTTTTGAGAGAACCAGTTTTATTTTCCCCAGAAGATTTAAAAGGCCAGCTTGAATACATTCAAAAACATTGGGCAGAATTCCTTGGCGAATGGCTTAAAAGAATTCTTGCAGGAATGGACACAATTGCAGAAGAAAATAAGGCAGCGTGGGCAGCACTTTCTGGCGGAAATCCTGCTTTTGACGGTCCAGACCTATCTCCTTACAGTTTTGAAAATCTTATGAATGAATATGAACGTTTTAGTTCTGACAGCGAATGGATGCCAAATGTTATTTTGATGGCAAAAACTGTACTTGTATGGCTTGATCAACTGACAAAAGAATACGGCTATCCAATTACAAGATTAGATCAAATTCCAGATCCAGAACTTGATAAATTAAGGGACGAAGGATTTACTGGCCTTTGGCTTATAGGTCTTTGGGAACGTTCAAAAGCTTCAAAAAGAATTAAACAAAAGTGTGGAAATCCGGAAGCAGCAGCATCTGCCTACTCCCTTTACGATTATAATATTGCTCAAAACATAGGTGGCTGGGAGGCACTTGAAAATCTTAGAAACAGACTCTGGCAAAGAGGAATAAGACTTGCTTCTGATATGGTCCCTAATCATACAGGAATGGACGGAGACTGGATAATCAACAGACCAAATCTTTTTATTCAAAGAAGAGACAATCCATTTCCTCAGTACACTTTTAACGGAGAAAATCTTTCTCAAGATTCAAGGGTTTCTATTTACCTTGAAGACCATTATTACTCAAAAAATGACTGCGCAGTTGTATTTAAAAGAGTTGATAACCAAACTGGCGATACACGTTACATCTATCACGGAAATGACGGAACTGGACTTCCATGGAACGATACAGCTCAAATTGATTTCTTAAACCCAGAAGCACGCGAAGCTGTTATTCAAGAAATTTTACACGTTGCCCAGAATTTCCCAATTATCCGCTTTGATGCCGCAATGGTACTTGCAAAAAAATCAATAAGAAGACTTTGGTATCCAGAACCAGGACATGGCGGCGATATTGCAACAAGATCTGAAACAGGACTTTCTACCCAGCAATTCAACGATGCAATTCCAGAAGAATTCTGGAGAGAAGTTGTTGATAGAGTTGCAAAAGAATGTCCGGACACACTTTTATTAGCAGAAGCATTTTGGATGATGGAAGGCTATTTTGTTAGAACTTTAGGAATGCACAGAGTTTACAATTCGGCCTTCATGAATATGCTTAAAAAAGAGCAGAATCAAAAGTACAGGGAAACAGTAAAAAACACTATCACCTTTGATCCTCAGGTTTTAAAACGCTATGTCAACTTTATGAACAATCCTGATGAAGAAACAGCCATTGCTCAATTTGGGGATGGAGATAAATATTTTGGTGTATGTACTTTAATGATTACAATGCCAGGACTTCCAATGTTTGGTCACGGTCAGATTGAAGGTTTTACAGAAAAATATGGAATGGAATATACAAAAGCCTACAAAGACGAAAAACCAAATCAATATCTTGTAGATAGACACTGGCACGATATATTTCCACTTATGAAAAAACGCTATCTCTTCTCCGGGGTTGATAACTTCCTCTTTTATGATTTATGGCAGGACGGTCAGGTTAATGAAAACGTCTTTGCTTACTCAAACGGCTGCGGAAATGAAAGAGCAATAGTTTTTTACAACAATAAATATGAACAGGCCCACGGTTGGATTAAATTTTCAGATCCATATGCAGTTCACACCGGTAATGGCGACGAAGTCAGAATGGAAAACAGATCTATAGCCCAGGGCTTAAATTTAACTGCCGAAGACGATAAATATTGTATTTTCCAGGAACACAAAAGCAAACAGTGGTTTATCAGAAAATCTTCAGAAATCTGTCAGAATGGACTTTACATTATGCTGAACGGCTTTGAATATCAGGTATTCTTAAATGTTCAGCAGGTAACAGACGAAGCTGATCATCGTTATAAACTTCTCTGCGAATTTTTAAATGGTGCAGGTTGCGAAGATATTGAAACAGCCTGGCAGGAATTAATTTATAAAGATCTCTACAAAGATTTTGAAATATTTGCAAAAGAGTCGTTAATTCCAATTGTAAAAGAATTTTCTGTTAAAAAAGAAAACCAAAATCAGACAAGTAATAATAAGGAAAACAAAAAATCTAAAGGTAAAAGCAAAAAAGAAACTGATTCTGTTGAGCTCAAAGTAATCAATAAAATATTTGCTCAGGCAGAAAAGAGTGGTCTGGCCTTTTACAAGACTGCCCAAAGATTTAGTAACCTTGATTCATCAATTACAAAACTTTCTAGCCCAGAAAAACAATTTGCACTTTATAAAAATCGTGTAAAGAAACTTGTAAAACTCCATAATTCTAAAATGCCAAAAGCCCCAAAAGATTTACAAAAAGCTTTAATCAAGGCTGACCTGAATGATTTTGCACTTTTAATGCTGGGCTCCAATCCAAAATTAGGCTTAGCTCTTCAAAGCTGGGCAATTTCGGCAGAATATGCGGAAAACGGACTTGCAAATAAATGGAATTTGGGCCGTAAAATAAATCAATATCTGAATGCTGATTCAAAGGGATTTTTAAGAAAAAATCTTCTTCTGGCTTCTTATTCTTCAAGTCAAAATCTACCAAAAGACGAAAAAAAACAGGCTTACAAGATTGTTGAATTATTGGTTCAAAGTCCTTATGCATACCAGCTTTCTGGAGCTAATACTTTTGACAACATCCGCTGGTTCAATAAAGAAATCATAGAAGAAAATTTAAATACAATTATTCTTTTTATGAAATTGAATGCAAAAGATTCAAAAATAGAAGCAATTAATAAGCTGTATAAAGATTTACTTGCGGCAAAATTAAAGGCAGCCTATAAATGTGATTTATTCCTAAAAGAATTTGCACAAAAAGAAAACAAAAAAACTGCAAAAAAGACAGGCAAAAAAATCACAGCAAAAGGTAAACTAAAAGGTGCTAAAACTTCAGAGACTAAAAAGAAAAGTGTAAAAGTCAGTAAAAAGCCAAATGATAAAAAAGACAAGAGCAAATAAGTTTCTGGAAGTTTACGCATTAGCAGTTATAAGAAAATAATTCCAATGCAGAAGATAATTTAAGGCTTAAAAAGAATTTTTAATTAAGTCTTTAATTTCTTCTGCACTCTTCAAACATGCTTTATTTAACTCTACAGGAATCAGGCTTTCTTTTACATTATTTGGCATTGCAGGAACCTGCCCCAAAACATGGCGGCAATAATCTGCATCCAGGGAAGGATGATTCTGCGAAATTAAAACAACAGCTCCATTTTCATCGTAAATTTCCTCAGCGTCATTTTTTACAGAAGCATAAGCACTTGCAGTTCCTCGGTCAGCAAAAATACCATATTTCATGTAAAGTTCTTTTGCAGCCTTTTCCCGCGATTTTTCATCAACTTCTACAGGAAATACAAAATTGCGCATCATAATTCCATTCAAACTGAAAAAGTTTTCAAGCCTTTCAAGGTTTGCAGGATCAACAGGGTTAGATTCATCTCTTTTTGAAATATCTACAAATGAATCAAGAACTTTTGGATTTCCCTGAAAATCACAACTTAAAGCAGATGTGGAAGGCATATAAAAACCATTTACAGGTAATGCAAAACGCCAGCTGTAAAGTCCAGACATCAAAGTAGAATAATTTCCAGCATCAGAAGCATAATAAATTTCGCCGTCAATTTTATTTTTAATCTGAGCAAATGAATATGGGTAGTAAAAAACCTGAGACATCAATCTGCAAACATTAGTAGTATTTGCAACAGAAATATTATTCTCTTTTATAAAATCTTTATCTGCAAATATTTGTCTAAGAATTTCTTTTATCTGACTTTCTGAGGCATCAATTTCAACAGGAAGAATATTTCCACCATTATATATTAAATCTTCCTGAGCAATACCACGAATTGTTCCCTTTTTATAAAGAAGAACTGCCTTAATATGTTTTTTTCCGTGTAAAACTTTAGAAAGTAAAGAGCCAATTTCTCCATTTGTATAATCAAGGAAAAGTGTAGAGCCACCATACAATTCCTGAGTTATTTCAAGATAAGAACAAAGATAAGATACTCCAAAATCACGATAGCAGCCTGTATAGCCATTAAACAATTCCATCTGGAAAAGATTTTTATCTAACTGCTTTACATTTGGCTTAAAAGGAAAGGCTCTTGTTGCTATATTTTCACAGAGGATTGGAGATATTTCATCCTGCATAAAAGCCGATGTTAATGTTCCCGCAATCGACGAAAAAGAAGTATTTTCGTTTATATAATAAATCCATCGGCGTAAATCATAAATTGCATCTGGAGAAGGAACGTAAACCCCACCGTCTTCTGGAATACAAGATTTTACAGCTTGTGAAAATTTTACAGATAATTTAGAATTTCTGGTACTTGTAAATTGCATACCAATACTTTAATAGATTTTATTAAAATATGAAACATATGTAACAAAAAATTAGATAGTTCGAATTTCGAATTTAATTGGTAATGCATAAAATTGATTTTTATAATCGCA
>CAMGTC010000108.1 GCA_946061765.1 uncultured Treponema sp. | reverse complement strand
TCAAGGCCTTGACTCGCTCGTTTTCAGGGGTTGTATTAACCCCTGAATTAAAATTTGAAATTCGAACTAATTAAAAATAAATTTAATATATGGAGTGTTATATATGAAAGTTACAGAAAAGATTTTTGGTACTTTATCTGATGGTAGTGAAGTTAAACTCTACACAATTTCAAATGAGAATATGTCATTTTCATGTACAGATTATGGTTGTACTTTAACAAGCATAGTTGTTGGAAAAGAAAAGAAAACTGATGTTCTTCTTGGTTTTTCAACTCTTGAAGGCTGGTTAAATACAAAATACTGTTTTGGTGCAGTTGTAGGACGTTTTGCAAACAGAATTGGAAAAGCTTCATTTGATTTAAATGGTAAAACTTATCAATTAGATAAAAACGACGGACCTAACACTTTACACGGTGGATTTGAAGGTTATGATAAAATGCTTTGGTCATCAAAAGTGGTAAAAAATGAAAATTCTGCCGGAGTAACTTTTACAAGACTTTCTCCAGATGGTGAACAGGGCTTTCCTGGAAATCTTGAATTATCAGTAACATATTTATTGGACGAAAACAATAATCTTAATTGTATTTATAATGCTAAATCTGATAAGGATACTCCAATTAATCTTACAAATCATGCTTATTTTAATCTTGCAGGAAAAGGTTCTATTTATAATCACCTTTTAAAAATGAATTCTTCTTACAGACTCGATGTTAATTCAAAATTAATTCCAAAGGGAAATATTGTTGATGTAAGCGGTACACCATTTGATTTTACTCAGGAAAAAACAATTGGCCAGGATATTCAAAAAGTTGGCGTAGGTTATGATCACTGTTATGTTACAGAAATCTATAATCCTGAAACAACTCAAACTGCAGTTCCTTTATCAGATGATGATTTGGTAGAATTTTGTAGCGTAAAATCGCCAGAAACAAATATTGAAATGACTGTTTTTACTAATATGGAAGGTTGTCAGTTCTATACTGGTAATTTTATTAATGGAATTGTTGGTAAAAATGGAGATAAATATCAAAAACATGGTGCTTTCTGTTTAGAGACTCAGGCTTTTCCAGATTCTCCAAATAAAGAAGAATTTCCTTCTTCAATCTTAAAAGCTGGACAGGAAATGAAGTCAAAAACAATTTATTCTTTTAAGATTAATTAATTTTTTTCCTGAAAAATTAAAAAAAACTTACTCTATGGCATAACTATTTATTTAAATCAGTTTACTATTAACTTTTAAATGAATAGTTGTTATCTTTAATATAATTTGAAAACTCATTTTTTATGGGTATAATTAAAATATAAAAAATTTTTACATACTAGTTATGTGATGAGGGTATTTTATGGATGTACAATTACAGGTATTGATTGACAAAATCAAGCAAGATGGTATTGCATCTGCCAAAGCTGAAGCTGATAAAATAATTTCAGATTCAGAAAAAAAAGCCGAATCAATTATTGCCGAGGCTCAGAACAAGGCTGCAGAAATTATTAAAAATGCAAAACTTGAAACTGAACGTTTACAAAAGGCAAGTGATGAAGCTATTACACAAGCAGGCAGAAATATGCTTTTATCTTTCAAAGATTCTTTAGTCAATCAATTAGACGGACTTATTCAAACTGAGACAGAAAAAGCTGAATCAGCTAAAGTATTGGAAAAATTAGTACCAGAGACTGTAAAAGCCTGGGTAAAAAATTCTGATGCATCTGAATTATCTGTTTTATTAAGCGAAAAGGATCTTAAGGACTTAGAAAAATCTTTCACAGCTGAATTAAAAGCAGAAATAGCAAAGGGACTTGAAATAAAGCCTGATAAAACTTTATCTGCAGGATTCAGAATTGGAGTAAAAAATGGTGCTGCATATTATGATTATTCCGCTGAAAGTTTGGCCGAAATGTTTGCAGCATATCTTAATCCAAAGGTAGCTGGCTTATTAAAAGATGCAGCAAAGGATGCAGAATAGTGGCTTATTATTATTTGGTTTCTCAATTACCAAATATCTCATCAGCAGAAAGTAAAACAAATCTGCCTTTAACAAGTGAAGAATTTCGTGAGCTTGCGTGTAGATTTATTTCTGAAGATGAAAAAGTCATTGTGAATGCACTTTCTTTAGTTCCTTCTAAGGAATTAAATTCCACAGGTTCTGCTTTTTTAGATACTTGGTATGAAAAAGAAAGAAATTTGCGCCTTGCACTTGCACAAATTCGTGCACAAAAAATGAAAAAGGAAAGTGTTCAACTTCCAGCCGGAATGACTGCAGATATAATTTCAGCTGCCAGAACTGCTGTTGGAATGGATAGTCCTTTAAGTGCAGAACAGTTTCTTTATGAATACAGGTTACACTTGCTAGATGATTTAAGACCAATGGATAATTTTTCTATCGATGCAGTGTATGCCTATGGCTTGAAACTCCTTCTTGTAGAACGTATGAGAAAATTTGAAGTCGAAAATGGTAAAACTTCTTATCATAAGATATACGATAATATTCTTGAAAATAACGGAGATAATAAATGACGGATACAAAAGCAAAAGTAGTCGGCATTAATGGAAATATGGTTACTATCGAATTTGATGGTCCAGTTTCTATGAATGAGGTAGGCTACGTAAATGTTGACGGAAAAAAGCTTAGAGGCGAAATCATCCGTATCCGCGGAAACAAAGCTCAGATGCAGATTTTCGAAATGACACAGGGAATTAAAACTGGTGACAAAGTAGATTTAATGGGCGATCTTCTTTCTGCAGAATTAGGACCAGGACTTCTTGGTCAGACTTTTGATGGTTTACAGAATCCTTTGCCTTTAGTAGCTGAAAAAGCCGGATTCTTCCTGGAAAGAGGTGTTTATGTTGATCCTCTTCCAAAAGATAAAAAATGGGAATGGACACCAACAGTAAAAGTTGGAGATAAACTTCTTCGTGGAGATTCAATTGGTACTGTTCCAGAAGGTCCATTTACACATAAAATTTTAGTTCCTTTTGATTTATTAGGAATGTATACAGTTAAAAAGCTTACACCTGCTGGTTCTTATACAATTGAAGATGAAATGGCTGTTGTAACTGACGAAAAGGGTAATGAGCATGTTTTAAAAATGGCTTTTAAATGGCCTGTAAAACGTGCAGTTGATTGTTATGCTGAACGTCTTGCACCAAGTGAACCTATGGTTACTCAGGTTCGTCTTATTGATACTTTCTATCCTGTATCAAAAGGTGGTACTTATTGTATTCCAGGGCCATTCGGTGCTGGTAAGACTGTATTGCAGCATACAACTTCAAGAAATGCCGACGTAGATATCGTAATCATCGCAGCCTGCGGTGAACGTGCCGGTGAAGTTGTAGAAACAATTAAGGAATTCCCAGAATTAAAAGACCCAAGAACTGGTCGTTCATTGATGGAAAGAACAATTATTATTTGTAATACTTCATCAATGCCAGTTGCTTCTCGTGAAGCTTCTGTTTATACATCAGTTACCCTTGCTGAATACTATCGTCAGATGGGATTGCATGTATTACTTCTTGCTGATTCAACAAGCCGATGGGCACAGGCACTTCGTGAAATGTCTGGTCGTCTTGAGGAAATTCCTGGAGAAGAAGCATTCCCTGCATATCTTGAATCTTACATTGCTGCTTTCTATGAAAGAGCAGGTATTGTTCGTATGCGCGATGGATCTGTTGGATCTGTTACAATTGGTGGTACAGTTTCTCCAGCTGGTGGTAACTTTGAAGAACCTGTTACTCAGGCAACTTTAAAGGTTGTTGGTGCATTCCACGGTCTTTCGCGAGAACGTTCAGATGCACGTAAATATCCAGCTATTGACCCAATTATTTCATGGTCTAAATATAAATCTGTAATCCGTGAAGATTGGGTTGCTTATGCAAGAAAAGTATTCCTTCGTGGTGTAGAAGTTAACCAGATGATGAAAGTTGTGGGTGAAGACGGTACAACAACAGAAGATTACATTGAATATCTTAAGAGTGATTTCCTTGATGCAGTTTACATGCAGCAAAACTCTTTTGATGAAGTTGATGGTGCAGTTAGTGTTGAACGCCAGAAATATGTATTTACAAAAGTATTACAGATTCTTGGTTCAGATTTTGAATTAAATGATAAAGATACAGCACGTAACTTCTTTAATCAGCTTAGACAGAAATTTATCGACTGGAACTATTCAGAATGGAAGTCCGATAAATTTGCCGAAAACGAAAAATCTGTAGATTCTCATTATGCCTCTTTCAAAGGTAAGGTACGTGATGAAGTTGCAGCTATGATTAAGGATGGTGAATAATTATGAACAAAGTTTATAGTAAGATTGAATCCATCGTAGGTAGTGTAATTACAGTAAAAGCTGACAATGTTGCATATGGTGAACTTGCTGAAATCGAAACTCGTTTCGGAAAATCATTAGCAGAAGTTAATAAAATCGACGGTGACGTTGTTTCTTTACAGGTATTTGCCGGTGGTCGTGGTATTTCAACTGGTGACCACATTAAATTCCTTGGACATCAGATGGAAGTTTCTTTCTCTGATAATTTGTTGGGACGTATTTTTAATGGTTCTGCTGAACCTCGTGATAATGGACCTGTTCTTGCAGATTCACTTGTTACAATTGGTGGACCTTCTGTAAACCCTTCAAAACGTATTATGGCAAAACGTATGATTCGTACTGGTATTCCTATGATTGATATGTTCAATACATTGGTTGTTTCTCAGAAACTTCCAATTTTCTCAATCTCTGGTGAACCTTACAATCAGTTGCTTGCCCGTATTGCAATGCAGGCTGAAGTTGATGTAATCGTTCTTGGTGGTATGGGTCTTAAATATGATGATTACCTTTATTTCAAGAAAACTCTTGAAGATGGTGGTGCTCTTTCAAAGACTGTAATGTTTATTCATACTGCAGCAGATCCAACTGTAGAATGTCAGAAAATTCCTGACCTTTCTCTTGCTGTAGCTGAACAGTTTGCTCTTAAAGGAAAAGATGTACTTGTTCTTCTTACTGATATGACAAACTATGCAGACTCAATGAAGGAAATTGCTATTACTCAGGAACAGGTTCCTTCTAACCGTGGTTATCCTGGAGATTTGTATTCTCAGTTAGCTGCACGTTATGAAAAAGCTGTAGATTTTGATTCTGCTGGTTCTGTAACAATTCTTGCTGTAACAACAATGCCTGGTGATGATGTAACTCATCCAGTTCCAGATAACACAGGTTATATTACAGAAGGTCAGTACTACCTTAAAGGTGGACGTATTGAACCATTTGGATCTTTGTCTCGTCTAAAACAGAATGTAAACGGATCAACACGACCAGATCATCGTTCTTTGATGGATGGTATGATTCGACTTTATTCTGCTTATAAAGATACACTCGAAAAGAAATCTATGGGTTTCAATATGAGTGCATGGGATGAAAAATTACTTACTTATGGTCAGAAATTCGAAGACAATATGATGGATCTTTCAAAAAATATTCCTTTGGAAGATGCTCTTGATCTTGGATGGAAGATTCTTGCTGAATGTTTTGAACCGGAAGAAACTGGTCTAAAAACTTCACTCATAGAAGAATATTGGCCAAAGAATGTGTAGCCGTTAAAAAACGCGATTACTGAGCGTTTTAGGCGGTGTTGGATAAGGAAACTTTCGTAGAAAGTTTACCAAATTATTTTGTAAAGGATAATTTGAATGGCAAAAATTAAGCTGACAAAAAATGAGCTAAAGGTACAGAAAGATCAGTTAAAAATGTTTAACCGATATCTGCCAACCCTTATGCTTAAGAAACAACAGCTTCAAACAGAAATCCGCACAATTGATGCTAAAGCTAAAGAAGTACGAGCTGCCAGGGTAAATCTTGAAAAAGAATTTGACAAGTGGATTGCCGTATTTGGTGAAAGAGAAGCTTTTAAACCAGAAATGGTTACTGTAAAAAATATCAAAAAAGGTACTGGAAATATTGCCGGAGTTACAATTCCAATTTATGAAGGTGCAGATTTCGGACGTGGAGATTATGATTTATACGAAACTCCTCTCTGGATTGATATGGCTGCAGATAGAATGGAAAAAGCCTTATCTTTGGACTTGGAAGCAGAAGTTCTTGATGAACAAGTTCGTCTGCTTTCTCAGGAATTAAAAACTACAACACAGCGTGTAAACTTGTTTGAAAAAGTAAAAATTCCTGAAGCTAAAGCTAATATTAAAAAAATCTCTGTTTATCTTGGCGATGAACAGACAGCTGCGGTTGTTAGAAGTAAGATTTCTAAGAAAAAATTGCAAGCTAAAATTGATGAAGAAATGGAGGCTGGTAAATGATTGAACCAATGATGAAAGTCTCTATTGTCCTTCTCAATAAAGGCAAAGAAGAGTCACTTAAAAATTTAAGAAAAGTAGGTCTTGTACATCTTGAAAAACTTGAAGGTTCAAGTGAAAAATTGAATGCTTTTAAAGAAATTACAAGTAATACAATTCTGGCTGAAAGTTTATTAAGTGAAATAAAATTACCAAAACAGAAAAAAGGTTCTTGTCCTGTTGATAAGTTGAGTAATGATGAAATTGTAAATTTAGCTAATGAAATTGTTGCTAAATATGACCGAAAAAAAACATTAACAGAAGAAATAACTAATGACAGAAATGAACTTGAACGTTTTGTTGATTGGGGGGAAGTAAATCTTAAGGATTTTGAATATCTTGCAGAAAAAGGTATTCAACTTAAGATGTATGAAATACCTAGCGAAAAATATCCTCTGATAGATTCTGCAATCGAAACAGTTCTTGTAAATGAAGACAAGAAAACACGTCGATTTTTAATCCTTAACGGAGGACAGGGTAGACCTGAAAATCTTCTTCCTGATGCTTTTGAAGTTTCTTTCCCAAGAATGTCTACAAGCGATTTGGAAAACGAAATTATAAAAGATTCGGAAGAAATTGAAGCTATTGAAGAATTTTATTATAAGAAGGCTAAATATCTTCCTCAGATTGTTGCTTACAGAAAAGCTCTTGAAGCTGACATTGAATTTGAAAATGTAAATGCTGGAATGGAACATGAATCTGAGGGCAAGGAAACTGATTTAGCCTGGGTTTCTGGTTATGTACCTAAAGCTGAAATAGAAAATTTCAAAAAAGCTTGTCAGGAAAATAATTGGGCTCTTGCTTATGAAGATGCCGATAGAGAAGATTCTGAAGTTCCAACAAAACTTAAGAATAACAAATTTGTAAGTTTGGTTTATCCACTCACAGATTTTTTGGGAACAGTACCAGGATACAATGAATACGACATTTCTGGATGGTTCCTCTTATTCTTCTCAATTTTCTTTGGAATGATTTTTGGTGATGGTGGATATGGTTTACTTGTAACTATTGTTGCTTTAATTTTAATGATTAAAAACAAGGCTGCTAAAAAAGCAAGTTCACCCTTTATTGGCTTAATGCTTCTATTAGGCTTATCAACTGTGGTATGGGGAACTGTTACTTGTACCTGGTTTGGTATTGATCCATCTTTATTACCAGAATGGTTAACAAAAGCTTCTATACCATTAATTTCTGGTGCTTATAGCGATGTAATCTGGCAACCTTTCTGGGTAAAAGGAAGTGATTTTGGTTTAACAAAAGATCAGAATCTTCAGATTTTCTGTTTTGCACTTGCTTTATTACAGCTTTCAATAGCTCATATTAAAGCTACAAAACGAAATTTCCAGGAAAAACATGGTGTAAGAGCTTTGGGGGATATCGGTTCACTTATGCAACTTATTGGTATGTTGTGGATGGTACTTTCAATGGTAGTCAATTCACAAGTATTCCCAATGCTTGGAAGTATTGGAAATGTTCCAATTGGTAAAATTGAAGTTTCATTAATTGCAGTAGGATTTGTATTAAGTTTTGTTTTCTCAAATTACGAAGGTAGTGTAGGAAAATCAATACTTGAAAGCTGTAAAAATATAATTTCAGTTTTACTTGGGGTTGTAAACGTATTCTCAGATATCGTTTCTTATATCCGTTTATGGGCAGTAGGTTTAGCCGGTGCCGCAATTTCAAATACAGTAAACACATTGGCAGGTCCAATTTTAGGACATGCAATTTTGTTCCTGGCTGCTGTTTTGTTGCTTGGTTTCGGACATGGATTAAATATGATTCTAAACTTACTTTCTGTAATCGTACATGGTGTTCGTTTGAATACATTGGAATTTTCACAGCACCTTGGAGTTTCATGGTCGGGTAAAAAATACCAGCCATTTACTGAAAAATAATATAAGTCTACTTTAGTAGACTGAAGCCTCAATAATGGGGTCTATAAAAGAAAATAAATAAAAGCCTTTATACAGGCTTTAAGGAGAAAAATATGGAATTTTCATTCGGTATGCTTGGAGCTGCTATTTGTATGGGTATTGCTGCTATTGGTTCAGCAATTGGTATTGGAATTGCAGGACAGGGAGCTATCGGAGCCTGGAAACGTTGTTATATGAATAACAAACCTGCTCCATACATTCTTACAGTATTTGCTGGTGCACCTTTGACACAGACAATTTATGGTTTCCTTTTAATGAACATTAAATTAAAGACTTTAGGTGCAGAAAACCCAGGTATGGCTTTAGGTCTTGGTATAGCTTCAGGTTTAGCTATGATGTTCTCAGCTATTGCTCAGGGAAAAGCAGGTGCTGCCGGCTCTGATGCTTTAGGAGAAACAGGAAAAGGTTTTGTTCAATACATCATGGTAGTAGGTCTCTGTGAATCAGTAGCCTTGTTCGCAATGGTATTCTCAATGATAGCATAATTACACTGTCGTGTAATTATGCAAAACGAGGATGTCAAGGCCGTAGAGCGACCGAAGGGAGTGTGCCTTGACGCCTCGTATCGCTCAAAAAATTACATACTTATGCGAAACGAGGATGTCAAGGCCGGAGAGCGACCGAAGGGAGCGTGCCTTGACGCCTCG
>CAMGTC010000107.1 GCA_946061765.1 uncultured Treponema sp. | reverse complement strand
GGGGAACCAGCTGACGGGCTATATTTGAAGTTAAAATATCCATATCCTGTAAGGAACCAATATCTGTTACAGAGGCAATCAGTTTTCCACCAGGGTAAGAATAAGCAGAAACTGTTACAGAAGTATATTCTCCATAAGAAGTAATAACTCCTGTTAAGAGAGTATTAATCTTGGCATTTTTTATTTCACTTTCAAATAAATAACTTGAATACCCTTCTTTTTTAGCCTTTGGACTTGCTTCAAAAAGACTTGTATTATCTCCCTTGTACAAAACAATATTTTCTACACTGATAATTTCCTCGTCATTAGAAATTAAATTCTTAAAAAGGCTGGAATATTTATCCAGTTCATTTTCCTTTTTTTTTGAAGAATACAAAATATCCAGTTTTTGATTATTTGCCTGAGCAAGCTCTTCTGCTTCTTTTAAAGTTTTAAGATTTTCTTCAATCTCTTTTTCGATTTTTTCTATTTCTTTATCTTTTAAAGCCAGCTGATTTTTTAATTCCGTGTTTGAATAATTATTTAAAAATATTGCATCTCTTTTTTTATATTCACTGGACAATTGTAAATATAAAGCAAGTCTTTTTGTTCTAAGCTCATATCTTGTTCTTTCTAAAACTTCATCTGGTAAAATAGAGCGTACCAGAGAATTTCCAAGTTTATCCAGTATTTGCGATGGTAAAGATTCTGCAGCTGCCTGAGTGATTGCAGTTTTTTTCTGTCCCCGGGAATAAGTAAACTTTTCGGCTGCAATAACCCAATCATCACAAAAGGCAAAAGCATTGATGAGAAATAATACTGTAAATCCTAAAATAAACTTTTTATTCATCATCCTCATCCGAAGAAGAATCTAAAGGAAGGCCCTTCCATTTTGCAATTAGATAGGCGTTCATAAATTCATCTAAATCACCATCCATTACACCCTGGATATTTCCAACACTATATTTAGTTCTATGGTCTTTTACCATTGTGTAAGGACAGAAAACATAAGAACGAATCTGACTTCCAAAAGAAATATCTTTTTTTTCGGCAGCAAATTTAGAATTTTCCTTTTCTTTTTCCTGTCTGTAATATTCATACAAACGAGCCTTAAGCATATTCATACAAATTTGTCTGTTCATTATCTGGCTTCTTTCTGTCTGACAGGCAACAACAATACCAGTAGGAATATGGGTAAATCTTACAGCTGAATCAGTTTTATTTACGTGCTGTCCCCCCTTTCCTCCTGCTCTGTATGTATCAACTCTTAAATCTTCAGGTTTAATATCAACTGTAATTGTATCATCCAAAACAGGATAAACATAAACGGAAGCAAATGAAGTATGACGTCTTGCATTAGCATCAAAAGGACTAATTCTAACCAGACGGTGAATTCCACCTTCTCCCTTTAGATATCCATAGACATAATCCCCGTTTATCTGAACAGTAATTGATTTAAGTCCACCTTCTGCTTCCTGCTGATCTACAATCTCAGTTTTAAAACCATGTCTTTCTGCCCATCTTAAATACATACGGCTTAACATATAAGCCCAGTCACAGGCTTCTGTTCCACCTGCCCCTGAATGAACTGTTAAAAAGGCATTGTTCTGATCCACTTCGCCGGAAAGAAGATTTAAAATATTCTGTTTATCAAATTTTTCCTTGAGAGTTGAATACATTTTTTGAACTTCTTCTTCATCTCCAGAATCATTTGATTCTTCGGCAAGTTCATACATTGTTTCCAAATCATCCAGGTCTTTTAAAATAAGTTTCCATGGTTCAATCCTATTTTTAAGTTTTCGGATTTGAGCCATAACCTTTTCGGCTTCTTCATGATTATCCCAGAAGTCTGAAGCTTGAGTTAAAAGTTCTTTTTCTTTTATTGATTTATCGATTGCGTCCGGGTCAAAGACGCCCCCAAACACTTTGGATTTCTGCTTTTAATTCTTCTATTGGAGCTTTTATTTCTTCTAACATATTATAAAAATAACAAAATTTAAGTGAAGTTACAATGTTTTTACTTCTCTTGATTTTATAAAATTCTACAGTTATTATCTAATATATGAAGAAAACATTAATTTTCACCCTTTTAATTCTGCTCTCTTTTAATCTTTTTGCAGATAAACCTATAGTAAAAGACATTCAGGCTATTGCCGGAAAGGGAACTAAAATAAATTTAATCTGGACAAATCCCCAGAATACAGATGAAGAAATTACCTCATATCTTATATACAGGTCCACAAAGCCAATTACTAAAAGCCTGGAATTAAATGATGCTATTTTAATTGCTGAAGTTGATTCTTTTTCTACAAGTTATACAGACACAGTAAAGGATTATAAAGATTATTTTTACGCAGTTCTTGCAAAAACAGATAAAATTTATGATCTTATCTTACCAACCATAAATTCTTTAAGTATTGGAGTACATCTCAATTATTCCAAAAAAGAAACTACTAATCAGACAAAAGAGAAAGAAAAATTATATTCTCAGGGTTCTTTAAGAGAAAAACCCCTACCTTATATTGATTACATAGACGGCCTAAATGAAGAGCAGTTAATTTCTGATGAAACCCTTGATATTACAAAAAAACTTTCAAAATCTCAGGCTGATAAAACTAAACTTTTAGAACCTTATTATTTTGAAGAAGATCTTGTTTCGCCAGATGCAGGTGATGATTATCTTTTATTTGATATTCTTAAAACTTATTTTGTAAAAAGAAATTATAAAGATTCTCTTTTAATGTTAAAAAGGCTTATCAGAACAAATATCAAAGAATCAACAAGAAAAAGAGCATATTTTTACATTGGAGAAGCCCAGTATTTTTCTGCAGATTATGAAGAAGCTGTAAAAACTTTTGTACAGATAGAAAAAGACTATCCGGTTTTAGCAAAAAAATGGATAGACTCTTCTTTGGACAATATGAATTAATTTATACTTCTTAAAAGATCAAGAATTGCAGGACGATTTACATTATTTTTAAGTTCATCCATAAGTTTTTTATTTTCCTCTACTTCCTGAACTTGATTTTCAACAATTGTATTTCCTTCTTCATCAGAATTTGGAACATTATCAATTACAGAATCATCTTCTTTTTGGAGTTTTACAAGAACAATTTCATCGCCCACATTGATTTTGTCGTAAAAACCATGTTCAGTTATAAGAGCTTCAGAAACTTCTTCCCCGGTTTTAGAAATTACAAGATTTCCAAGAACATCACTATCTTTGTAAAAAAGTCCTATTCCAGAATCTGCTGTTTTAATTGCACCTTTTTTTATGATTTTAAATTCAGCACCATCAGAAATATTTTCTACTTTACCTAAATCAACAAGAAGAAGCTTACCATTTCTGGCAAGAATTTTACCTTTTACTGTCAATTTTTCCAAAACAGAATTTCTAAATCTTCTTAAAACAAGAGAAAGTCTATTATTTCCAGTTGAATAGTAAGATTCTTTAAATGTTTCTGTACCAGTTCTACCAGAATACATTGTTGCATTTAAAATTATGTCATTCTGACCTTCAACAGAATTTACAATTATAAAATAATCAAAATTATTTTTACGGGCATTTTTAAAAGCTTCGCTAAATCCAGATATTGGAGTAATTTGTGTTTTTACACTTGTAATTGCAACTCCAGAAAAAATATCCGAAGCGGCCTGAGCCAATATTCTGTTTGAATCAACATGATAAAGACTGGCATTATTATTATTTTCTTCGTAAAAAATTGCTATATTCCAGCGGATTTTATCAAGATAAAAAGTATCAATTTTCCACTGTTTTGCAAGAGTATCGTAAAGTAAAGAATTATAAGCTTCGATTGTATCTTTCATATTTACATCTAAAGCATCTTCTGAAGATTTTTGGATAAAACTCAATTGATTAAGATACATTTCGTGAAGGCCATCCATTTCCAGCATATTTGCATATTCTAATCTGGCTTTTTGATTTTTTGGATCTAGTAAAATTGCCCTCTGATATTCGTAAGAAGCTCCTGCTTTATCATAACGAGTTTGATACTGACTTGCATTTTCTACATGATATAAAGCCCATTCTTTTCTTCTAGCATCATTAAAACCTAAATTTTTACGGCAAATTAATTCCAACTGCCAGCGCATAAATTCATCTTGAGGATTTATTTTTAGACCTGTCGACCAGGTTTGTAAAGCTTCGTCTTCAAGATTCATTTTTATTTGAGCAATTCCTTTTACATACCATGCAAGAGAATTATTTCTATTTCGGCTGATTAAGAAATCTGAAATATCAATAACTTCCTGGTATCGGTTTTGAAGATATAGTACAGAAGAAATTAATTCATAGCCTTTTTCAAAATCACCATCAATTTCTACAGAGATTTTTGCATGCTGCTCTGCCTTTTTATAATCTCCTTTCATTATATAAATAATTGCAGCCAGATAATGAAGCTGACTTTCGCCTGAATAAAACTGCATTGCCTGTCGTAAATAATTTTCTGCCTGAGTAAAACGGCCTGTCTGAGCACAAACCAGAGCAAGAGATAAAAGGGCCTTACGATTTGAATTCTGACGTTTAAGTGCTTCTGTATATTGTAATTCTGCACCAGAGAATTTTCCGTCGTAAAGTTCAATTTCAGCTAGACCAAAGTGAGAATCTATATCATTAGGATATTTTATAAGAACCTGTTTAAAAATTTCCTTCGCTGTATCAATTTGTCCCAGAGCAAGATAAATCATCCCCTTGAGATTCTGAATATTTGAATTTAATTTTTCGTATTTTTCTGCTTCCGATAAATATTGAAGGGCTAAATCATATTCTCCAAGTTTATAACAACAGGAAGAAAGTCTGAACCAGGCATCTGTAAATGCAGAATTTTCATTTACCACTTCCATAAAAAACTGACTGGCTTCATACCAATCTTCATTAGATTCTAATTCCAGAGCCTTATTGTAAGTTTCTAATACAGAAGCTGGGGCTGACCAAAGTTTTACAGAAAATAGAGTTAAGAAAATTATTGCAATTACAAAAATCTTTTTGTTATTCAGATTTTTCATCATCATTATTTTTAATCACCTTGATCATATTAATTCTATGACCTTCCATATCCTGAATAATAAAATCATATTCATTCCAGGTGGCCTTTTCATATTTTACAGGAACTTTTCCAAATAAATCAAAGACAAAACCGCCGAGTGAATCAAAATCTTCTTTTGGAAAATCTGAACCTATACTTTCGTTTAAATCATCTAAATCTACTCTTGCATCGCAAATCCAGATATTATCTCCAACAGTTATAATATCTTCCTGTTCTTTATCAAATTCATCCTGAATATCACCAACAATTTCTTCAATAATATCTTCCATGGTGATAATACCAGAAATTCCACCGTATTCATCAATAACAATGGCAATATGAAGATGCTGTCTTTTAAATTCCATTAGTAAAGAATCAATTCTTTTTGACTCAGGAATAAAATAGGACTTGCGAATAATTTTTTGTAAATCTAATTCCTGATTATTCGCAAAAACGCCAATTAAATCTTTTACGTATAAAACACCAATTACGTTATCAATAGAATCAGAATAAACTGGGAATCTTGAGTGGCCGCTTGAAATTATCTTTTGAATTAATTCTTCTTTAGGGGTATCTACCGCAATAAAATCTACATCGATTCTTGGAATCATAACTTCTTTTACAGTTGTTTCGGAAAGTCCTTCAATTCCCTGAATCATATCTTCTTTTTCTTCTTTTAAAATCTCTTGCTGGACTTCTTCTTCCTTATTTAAATTTTTACGTTTTTTTCCAAATAAACTCATTTTATAATTATTTCATCCTTTAATTTTACTAATAATTTTTCCTGTTTTTTTAGCATTTTACACTGTGGAGCAGAATCTTTGGAAATATGTTCTTCCCCGTGATCATAACCATTTAAATGAAGCAGGCCATGAACTAAAAGTCTTTTTAACTCATTATTAATATCGACATCAAAATATTGAGCATTAACAGGAAGCATATCTAAACTAATAATAATGTCTCCAACACACTTCCATTTTCCTTCTTCATCCCTATAAACCTGATCATTTTCAAAAGATAAAACATCTGTAGCAGCATCTATCTGACGATAATTCTTATTTAAATCCTGAATATAGGCATCGTTACAGAAAATTAAAGAAACCTCCTGGTGATTAAAATGAAGTTTTTTCATTGCCTTCTGAATAAAAGCCTCTACATAATTAAACCATTCTGGTTCTGTAAGACCTTCCTGCATAGAAATTAAAATTCTATTTGCCATTTTTATTTATTCACCCCTTCATTTTTACTTTCCGCAGATGACTGATTTTCTTTACCTGTATCTTCTTTTTTATCAACAGCATCAGGATCTTTTTGATTTGGATATTTTATTCTATTATGATAATAACCACCCAGTTGTTGAACAAAAGCAGCCTTAATTTTTGTTAAATCACTAAAAGTTAAATCACAATTATCAAGCTGATGTCTATCCATTTTACCATTTATTAGCATTGTAATAAATTTTTCCAGACGAGGAACAGTAGGATTATCCAAAGTATGACAGGCAGCCTCAACTGTATCTGCAAGCATAACAACAGCAGATTCTTTTGTTGAAGGAGGATTTCCTGGATAAGCAAAATCTTCACGAGAAAGGGAATCGTCTATTGCAACACCCTTTTTATAAAAATATTCAATAACGTCATTTCCATGATGTTCTGCAATTATATTAATGACAGCTGTAGGAAGTCTTAATTCATGGGCTTTTTCTACGCCTTTTTTTACATGACTTTTAATAATTGAAGTAGACATTGTAGAAGTTAAATCCTGATGATGATTTACATTATCAAAATTATTTTCTGTAAAATATTCACTCTGCTCTATTTTTCCAATATCGTGATAATAAGCACCTACTTTTGCAAGTAAAGCATTAGCCTTAATTTCCCGGCAGGCAGATTCTGCAAGAAGAGCAACACTTTGAGTATGATTAAAAGTTCCGTTAGCATTGATTTGCATTTTTCTGAATAATGGAGTATCCATTGTAGAAAGATCCATTAATCGGAAAACAGAAGCCGTATTTAAAACTCTTTCTAGTGGAGTTAAAAGTCCAAGTGTTAACATTCCAGTAAGAACACCGTTAAAGAAAAGTCCTAAAAAGAGTCTTAACATTTCTTTAAATGGCTCGTTAAAGATTACCATTATCAAAAGCATAAATACCAGATTTAATAGACCTATCAAAAGTCCTGCTATAATAATATTCATACGATTGTCAATTTTTCGAACAATTAAGGCTGAACTTAGACATGAAGAAAGAATGAATATAAAAGATGGAAGCTGCCAGCCTGTACCAGCCAAAACCACAAAGGCCATCATAAATGAATATATTACCGAAGACAGATTTCCATATAAAATTGCAACAAGAATTACAAAAAGCGCTGCTGGTATTAACATACAGATAGAATATGTACTGGTAAAAAACTGAATCTTATTACAAAAACAGGTAATTGCATAAACAATTATTGAACAAATGGCCTCTAATAAGGATTCCTTGAATTCAATATGACGGCCAAAAGGAATAAAAGTAAAAAGCATGTACCAGCAAATAATCAAAAGTAAAAGAAAAAGTTCGGTATTGGCATAACTTCTATAATCAATGTAGTTTGGAGTGGCAGAAATTTTCTTTAATTTTTCAAATTTTTCTTCTGTAATTACAAATCCCTTAGAAATAATCTCTTCACCTTCTACAATTTCAATAGGATATTCTTCATCTGGAGCAATATCGCGGTCTGCAATAATTGTTCTGTCGGATACCTGCCCTATTCTATATTCATCAATTGAAAAACCTGTAATTACAGGAACTGTTTTTAATTTAAAATATGTTAAAAGCGAAAGTGCAATAAAAGATAAAAAGGCTAAAAGTAAATAAGGATATTTTACCTTTATATAATTTCCGGCATCTTTAAAAAATATTTTAAGATTACTTTCTTTATCTGAATCTTTTTTAATCTTGTTCTTTTTCATTTTCATACGCCCTTACGATTTTCTTTACAAGATGATTTCTTACAACATCATCAGCGGTTAAGGTTATAAAACCAATATCTTCAATTTTATATAAAATACTTATTGAATGCATCAGGCCAGAAACTGTTTTTTTTGGTAAATCTACCTGACTTGGATCTCCTGTAATAAATACTTTGGAATTTTCCCCCATTCGGGTAAGGAACATTTTCATTTGAGCTTTAGTAGTATTTTGTGCCTCATCCAAAATTACAACTGCATTATTCAAAGTTCGGCCTCGCATATAAGCCAAAGGTGCAACTTCTATAATTCCAGCCTCGGTAAGTCTTTTTACGGTTTCTAAAGGAAGTATACTTTCCATAGCATCACGTAAAGGTCTTAGATATGGATCTATTTTCTGCTCCAAATCTCCCGGTAAAAAACCAAGACTTTCGCCGGCTTCTACAACTGGACGTGTAATTATCAGTTTATTCTTTTGATGAGTAATTATAAGTCTTAAAGCTTCTGCAACGGCCAGAAATGTTTTACCACTACCTGCACTTCCAGAACAAAAAATCATATCTTTATTCTGCAGAAGATTTATATATTCAGCCTGTCCCTGAGTTCTAGGATAAACTCTTCTTATTGCCCCAGGAACAATAATAGAAACTTCTTCCATGTTTACTTTTCTCTGGGTATTTAAAACAGAAAGAACAATATCCTGTCCATTTTTACCGCCTGCATTTACTTCATCAATAATGCGGTCAACTATAAACTGGAATTTTTCTCTTAACTGAGGATCATCATTTTCTATTGTTAATTCATTGCCCCTTGTAAAAACAGGAATGCCTAAGTGTTCTTCTATTAATTTTAAATTATTATCATTTATTCCACAAACACAAGAAAGTACATCGTTATCTGGAACAACTATTGTATATTCAGAATTCAATAAATCACCCTTAAATATTATTTTATTTTATAATGCATAAAAATTATATGCAAGATTATTAGGACAAATGTCGAGTTTTAAATTTTTATTCTTTGGGTGGCTTTTTGCTTC
>CAMGTC010000106.1 GCA_946061765.1 uncultured Treponema sp. | reverse complement strand
TGCGCAAGTCGGCAAGGAAACTACCGTTTCCGACTTGCGAATGTTTTTGCCAGCCGCTTTCTTCCTTCTCGTATTTTCATAATTAAACAATTTTTTTGTAAAATCAATTTTATGTTTAATTTTCAAAAAACTCGAATTTCGGGCTAATTAGTTTTGGATTTTTTTTAATGTTGTTAGAAAATATCAAATCACCTGAGGACATAAAAAATTTAACTCAAAAAGAAATTGCACAATTAGCCCAAGAGTGCCGTAAAACTATAATTCAAGTTGTAGGAAAAAATGGCGGTCACTTGGCCAGTAATCTTGGAGTTGTAGAGTTAACAATTGCCCTGCACAGGGTATTTAACAGTCCTACAGATGCTATTATCTGGGATGTTAGTCATCAAAGTTATACACATAAATTATTAACTGGAAGATATAAGGAATTTTTTACTTTACGGGAAAAAGATGGTCTTTCTGGTTTTACAAATAAATACGAAAGTCCTCATGATTTTTTTATTGCAGGCCATTCATCAACTTCTATTTCTTCTGCCCTTGGTTTATTAACTGCCAGAAAATTATCAAATCAAAAAGGAAAGGTAATTGCTGTTATAGGAGATGGAGCATTAACTGGTGGACTTGCTTTTGAAGGTTTAAGTCATGCAGGACAACTCTGCCAGGATTTAATTGTTGTTTTAAACGATAATCAAATGTCTATAGATCACAATACGGGTGCAGTTTCCAGATATTTGAGCCGATTAACTACAACACATCATTATCAGTCTTTTAGAAATTTTATTGATAAAGTAATTGATAAAATTCCTTATTTGGGAAGATTTTTAGAAAAATTCATTTTTAGATTTAAGAGAGCCCTTAAAGGACTGTTTTTGACAAATAATTTATTTGTTGATTTAGGTTTTGAATACACAGGTCCTCTTGATGGTCATGATGAAGCTGCTCTTGAAAAAGCATTTAAAAGAATTTCAAGTATTCACAGACCTGTTGTGGTTCATGTTGTAACTAAAAAAGGAAAGGGCTACAGTCCAGCCGAAGATAATCCTGAACTGTTTCATGGTATTGGTCCCTTCCAAATTAGCGATGGTACTGTTGAAAAATTTGATACTACAAGTTTTACCGAAGCTTTTAGTAAAATAATTGTAGAAGAGGGCGAAAAAAATAATAAAATTGTTGCAATAACGGCTGCAATGGCCAAAGGAACAGGTTTAACTTCTTTTTCAAATAAATTCCCGGATAGATTTTTTGATGTTGGAATTGCAGAAGAACATGCTGTAACTTTTGCAGGAGGACTTGCAGAAGGTGGTCTGATTCCTGTTGTCTGCATTTATTCTACATTTATACAACGTTCAGTAGACCAGATTATTCACGATGTTTGTTTACAAAAATCTCATGTAATTTTAATGCTGGACAGGGCTGGTGCGGTTGCAAATGATGGTTACACTCACCAGGGAGTTTTTGATATTGCTTTATTCCGCTCAATTCCAGATTTAAAGATTTTATCTGTAAGCAGTGCAAATGATTTAGAGTTATGTTTTAAGTGGGCCGAAGAACAAAATGATGCTCTTGTAATTAGATATCCAAAAGCAACTTGTCCAACTGAAATTCCATCTTTTTCTAGTCCAGTTATAGAAGGAAGGGGAATCTTTATTTCTTGTTCAGAATTAATATTTGACCTGAGTGAATATGAATTAAATCAGCGAAAAGATAAAGCTCTTATTGTTTCTACAGGCGGATTATTTTCTGAACTTGTAAAAGCTTTAAGAAACATTGTTGCTGACTCTTATTATGCTGATATTTATCTTCTAAGATTTATAAAACCATTTGATGAAGAATATTTTCTGAATCTTAGTAAAAATTATAAGGGAATATTATTTGTGGAAGATGGCGTTAAAAAAGGTGGTATAAGTGAATACCTTACAGGGCTTCTTGCAAAAAATAATATTACAAATACAAAAATTCTTGCTTTTGACGATAGTTTTTATCCACAGGGGAGTCGGGATCAAATTCTCGAAATGGCAGGACTTTCTGCACAATCAATTAAAGATGAAGTTGAGGCTTTGTTAAAATAATATGCTTACACAAAAATTTGGAAATAAAGAACTTTGCTGCGATAGACCTGCTTTTGTAATGGGAATATTAAATGTTACAGAAGATTCTTTTTGGGAAAAAAGTCGTGGTGGAATTGAAAGAGCTTTTGAAATAATTAATTCTGGAGCTGAAATTATTGATATCGGAGCTGAATCTACAAGGCCTGGTTTTACCCCTGTTGATTCACAAAGTCAAATTTCAAGATTAATTCCTCTTATCAAAGCTATCAGAGAAAAGTCAGATGTTGTAATTTCAATTGATACAAGGGATAGCAGAGTTTTTAAAGCATGTCTTGAAGCGGGTGCTGATATTTTGAATGATGTTTCTTCTTTGGAAAGCGATAAAGATATGATTTCTGTCTTAAAATCTTCACAAGCTTCTGTAATTTTAATGCATGGTTTTGGACTTAATGAAAATCACCCAGCAGACAAAAATATTGTAGCAAATGTAAAAGCATATCTTGATTCCCGGGCTAAATTCCTGCAAGAAAATGGAATCAACTCGGATAGAATTATATTTGACCCTGGAATTGGTTTTGGTAAAACTTATGAAGAAAATGTAGAATTAATCAAAAATTGTAATTTACTCTCTGAAAAATACCCTTTGTTAATGGCACTTTCAAGAAAACGCTGTATTGGAACTATGATGGAAAGAGAAAATACTGCTTGCGACAGACTTTCTTCTACATTGGCTGCAAATCTTATAAGTGTAAAAAAATCAGCTAAAATTGTAAGAGTTCATGATTTTCAAGAAACAATCGATGCCTTAAATGTGATGAAATATCTTGAATAATGTTGTAAAATAATAATATGACAGGTTTGCAAAGTTTTTTACCTTTTTATGTATATATAAGGCCTATTATAGATATTTTAGTTCTTACTTTTATTCTATACAAAATCTTTGATTTTATTAGCCGAACTAATTCTTCTCAAATTTTTACTTCTGTAATAATAATTGGTATTGGCTATGGTATAGCATTATTACTTGATTTACAGACTTTACTTTGGATTTTAAATATCATTGCTCCAGGTCTTGTTGTAGCCTTTACCATTATTTTCCAGCCGGAAATAAGAAAATTATTTATTAGAATTGGTCAGACCGGATGGTTTGCTTTTGGTAAAAGATCTAAGCATACTTTTGTTGATGCAGTTTTAATAGCGGCAGAAATGCTTTCATCTCAAAAAAGAGGTATGCTGGTTGTTTTTACCCGTCATACAAAAATTGATGATATTATACAGACAGGAACTAAGTTAAATGCAGATTTATCTTCCAGTCTTTTAATGACAATTTTTGGAAAAGATACAACTTTACATGATGGAGCTTGTGTAGTTACAGGTGGAAAATTAATTTCAGCCGGTTGTTTTTTGCCTGTCAGTGAAAATTATTCAATTAAAAAAACTTTTGGAACCCGCCACAGGGCTGCTTTAGGACTTTCTGAACAATCAGATGCAGTAGTTTTAATTGTATCAGAAGAAACTGGTTCTTTAAGTCTGGCTTACGATTCAAAATTAAATTACGATTTATCAACAAACGAAATCAGAAAGATTCTTGAAAATCTTTTAGACATAACACCAGAATCTCAAACTTTGGAGGACACAATAGATGAACATCAAACAAATAGTTGAAAAAGTAACTAATAATTGGCCTATTAAAATTATCTGTTTTGTTCTTGCTATTATCCTTTATATTTTACATCAGGCTTCGATGATTGAAAAAAAGACTTTTATAGTTCCCCTGACAATAATTAATGATGGAAATTATACCTACATTGGAGAATTAGAAAAAAAAGTAAGTGTAATTGTAAAAACAAGTCCAGAATATATGAATTCTATTCAGACTGATGATATTACAGCTTCAATTAATCTTAATGCTAAAAATCCAAATAGTATTTATCCTGTAAATATTACAGTTGATGACTCAATTTTAAAAATAGATCCTCTGGAAATTCAGGTAAAACCGGAACATATTCATGTTAATGTCGAAGAAAAAGTTATGAAATATGTAAAAGTTAACCCTTCGATTGTAGATGAAGTTGCTTCTGGATATAGAATTGAAAGTATAAACTGCGATCCTCCATTTGTAGAAATAATTGGTCCAAAATCAGTTGTAGAGCAGGTAGATGAAGTTAATACCAAAAGAATTCCAACTTCCAATGCATCAGCTTCTTTTACAGCAGAAACTTCTTATTACGAATTGAATAAATTAATTGAAGTTCCAAATAAGGCTCCTTACAGAGTAACAGTGGAAGTTCTTCCAAAAATCAAATCGCATTCTTATGTTGATATTCCAATCTCTGTAATTAATCTGGACAGCAATCTAAAAATTCAAAATAATCTTCCAAAAATTAAATTGGATGTAGAAGGTACAGTTCCTTTTCTTGAACGCTATGTTTTACCAGCTAATGCAATTTGTCTTGATATGCAGCAGATTACTGAAGAAGGTAATTATGAATTAGATTTGAAGATTAAAGTTGCCAGTGTTCTAAAAATTTTGGGAATTAGTCAGGAAAAGGTAAATGTTCAAGTTATTAAAGTAGATAATCAGTCAGAAGATGATAAAAAATCTGAAGAAGAAAGTAAAGAAAGTAGTGTAGATTAAAATGATTTTTGGAATTGGTTGTGATATTGTTGAATGTAAAAGATTCGAAAGCTGGATTCATGATATGAAAAAATGCATGCGTTTTTTTAATCAGGAAGAATTATTTCAGGAAGATTGGACAGACACAAAAAAAATCCAGCACCTTGCTTCAAGATATGCCTGTAAAGAAGCTTTTGTTAAGGCTTTAGGTACAGGCTTTTCTGATTTTAAACTAAAAGATGTTTTTATTACTCCAGATTCTTTTGAAAAACCAATATTAAATGTAAGTAATAAGGCAAAAAAACTTTTAGATAGTAAAATTTCTAATTATAATATTCATGTTACTCTAAGTCATGAAAACTCATGTGCTCTTGCATTTGTTGTAATAGAAAGTTTAGAATTGTAAAAATAAAAAAGGCGGGGAAAATGGCAGATAAAAAAGGTTCAGAAAAAAAGGTTTTAAGTATTTCTTATTGGTCAAAAGATAAAATTACTTGCCCAATTTGTAAAAAAACTTTCGAAAAAGAAATTTTGCGTAGTGGTAGTGGACGTATGATTGCCGGAAGCCTTACAGATGAACTTCACCGTAATTTTGAACGTTCTGCTAAATACGGAATGGTTTATCCTTTGATTTACGAAATTGGAGCATGTCCAAACTGTTTTGCAGCCTTTTTCTGGTCAGATTTTAATGAAAAAATTCCCCCTGAAGATCAGAATAAAATTTTTGAACAAAGCGATAAAAGAAAAAAAACTGTGGATAATATCTTCCCATATTTTAATCTTAAAAAAGAAAGAACTTTATATGATGGAACAGCCATGTATCTTTTGGCCCTTATGACTTACGATTGTATGGGTGAATATGCAATTCCAACACTTAAACAGGCAATTATTTCTTTAAGGCTTGCATGGTTGTGCAAAGATTTAAATCAACGCTGTGCAGATCATAATTTTGATTTTGTTTCCCATTCTTTTTATGCTAAGGCTTTATATTTTTATCAGCAGGCCGTTATTGTTGAAAAAGAAGAAAAAAGTTCCACACTTGCAAACATGGGTCCTGATATGGATAAAAACTATGGTTGGGACGGTGTAATTTATCTTTGTGGCTTACTTGAATATAAATATGGCCAGCAGGATGATATTCAGCTTAGATTAAAAAAATTAAATGAATCAAAAACTGCGATTGCCCGTATTTTTGGTTTAGGAAAATCTTCAAAAAATAAACCAGGTCCATTACTTGAACATGCAAGAAATCTTTATGATAACCTTTCAAAATTAGTAAAGGATGATGAGTTTTAGAGCATGAGAAATATTTTATTAAAAATCTCCTATGATGGTCATGATTTTTGTGGCTGGCAGAGACAGGATGATATTAATGGCGGTCAGGCTGAGCGTACAGTTCAGGGTGAAATAGAAAGTGTTCTTGAAAAAATTCACAAGCAGAAGGTAGCTCTTTATGGCTCTGGAAGAACTGATAGTGGTGTTCATGCTTATGGTCAGGCTGCAAATTTTTATTCACCAATAGATTCTATTCCGGTTCAGAATTACAAGAAAATTTTAAATACTTTTCTTCCACCTGATATAAGAATTCTAGAATCCTCAGAGGTAGAGGAAAATTTTAATTCAAGAAAATCAGCTACAAGCAGAGTTTACAGATATTTTATAAATTATCAGAATAATGTTGCTGCAAATAATTCCCGTTATGTATGGTTTGTAAATAATTATCAGCCAGATTTAGAAAGATTAAATGCTTACTGTAAATGTTTACATGGTGAATTAGATTGCTCATCTTTTGCGGCCAGTGGAGATTCATCTGTTTCTAATATGCGTTATATTGATGATGCAAAATTTTTTATCCAAAAAGATTTGTGGGGAAATGATTTATTGGTATTCCAGATTGAAGCAAATGCATTTTTATGGAAAATGGTTAGAACTTTGACCGGAACTTTAATAAATCTTGATAAAAGCAAAGCTCCTTTAGATTCAATGGAAAAAATATTACAGTCAAAAGACCGTACAAAAGCCGGAGTAACAGCTCCTCCTGATGGATTATTTTTGTATCAGATTAAATTTGATGGAATTAGAAGACACGCGTAATTTTGCTGTAAAATTCTAAACAATCACAATAAAGAAATAGGATCTACATCATATTCAATATAAACATTTTGATTATGTTTATAATCGAATAAAAGTTTTCTTGTAATTGCCTGTAGGGGAATAATTGATTTTCCTTTTAATAAAATCTGGAATCTGAAATTTGAATTAATTTTTTCAATTGGGCATTCTGCAGGGCCAATTATTTCAACTCCCTTTTGATTAAAACTTTGAAGAATTTTTACAGCATCGCAGGCGGTTTCATAGGCCAGCTTTTTATTGTAACTTCTAAAAACAAGTCTTATTAATCTAGAAAAGGGTGGAAAATCCAGCATTTCTCTTTCGCCAATCTCGTAATTATAAAATTCATTAGTTTTATTATTGCAGGCAAAGTAAATTGCCTCTTTGTTTGGATTATAAGTCTGTATTAAAACTTTTCCATCTGGTAGATATCTTCCGGCCCTTCCTGAAACTTGGGAAATTAAAGAAAAAACTCTTTCTCCCGCTCTAAAATCCGGCATGTGTAGGCCTGTATCGGCAAGAATAACGCCAACTAGTTGAAGATTTGGGAAATTTAATCCTTTGGCAACCATCTGGGTTCCAAGTAAAATATCATATTTGTGATTTCTAAAGTCATCAAGTTTTTGTAATAATTCTTCCTTGCTTTTTAAATTGTCAGTATCAATTCTTAAAACTCTTGCATTTGGAAATTTTGCTTTTGTCTCGGCTTCTATAAATTCTGTACCAAAGCCTGAGGAACCTATCTCGGTGGAGCCGCAGTTGGGGCAAATTTGAGGAGGACTCATAGAATATCCACAGTAATGACAGCGTAATCTTTTGTCTTTTTTATGATAGGTCATAGGAACTGAACAATTTTTACATAAAACTTCATATCCACAGTGGTTGCATGAAATAAAATGAGAAAAACCCCGCCTGTTTAAAAATAAAATTACCTGATGACCCTTATCTAAAGTTTTGTTCATTTCATCTTCTAATGGCTTTGAAATACAAGCTTCACTTGGAAAATAATTTAAGTTTATGCAGGAAATATGAGGCATCTCTCCGCCAGAAAGTCTTTTTGTAAGGGTGTATCGTTTAATCAGCCCTTTTTGCATTCCGTACCAGGCTTCAACAGAAGGTGTGGCACTTCCCATCAAAAGTGGAATTCCTAATTTCTGGCATCTGTGCATTGCAACTTGTCTTGCGTGATATCTTGGAGTATTTCCTGATTTATATGAGCCGTCGTGTTCTTCATCAATTATAACTAAACCTAAATCTGGAAGGGGAGCAAAAATAGCGGATCGGGCTCCAATAACAACTCTTGCTTCCTTGTGCATTATTCTGTGCCATTCTTTTAATCTTTGCGAAGGAGTTAAACCAGAATGTAAAATTGCAGCCGTATTTCCAAAACGCATGGCTACAGATTTAGCTACCTGGCCAGTTAAAGCAATCTCCGGAACAAGGTAAATAACCCCTTTACCTTCTTCTAAAACTTTTTCGGCTAGAGATAAAAAAACTTCTGTCTTACCACTACCTGTTGGCCCGTATAAATAATGAAAAATTGATTTTGTATTATTTTTACTAGACTCTAAAATCGCATTTACGGCAAAGGATTGTTCTTGCGAAAGATTATTTTTTCTCTGGGCCGAAATTTCTTCTTCAAAAGAAAATCCACCTGCAGAACTTTCTCGTCTTCCGCTTGGAATCATGGCAAAAATTGCTTCTCCCAGAGTGCATAAATAATAGTGAGAAATCCACTTTGCAATGTTTATAAGTTCAGGTCCAAAAAGAGCTTCTTTATCGATTATTCTTTTTATTGGCCTTATTTTACTTGAATCTACCGGGCAGGAAGGAGGAATAGAGTCACTTATGTTAATAATAAAACCTTCAGTTTTTTTGTTACCGAACATAATTTCTGCTCTTTTTCCAATTTCAGGAAGCAATTCGGCCTTTTCATTTTCTGGAGGAATGTAGGAATATGTAAAACCCTGATTAACCGGCAGGTTCAAAATTATTTCAAGATACTGCATATTTTATTGCATTTGTTCTAAGGCTTGTTTGAATTTTTTTAAATCATGCCAGGCAGGAACTTTTAAATCTTCATTACGCAAAAGTGCACTTGGATGATAAGTTACCATTAATGGTATGCCATTATAATCAAAAAATTCCCCGTGAAGTTCGTTCATAGGTTTTTCTAAATTTAAGAGTTTATTTCCGGAAATACGGCCCATACATAAAATCATTTTTGGTTTTAAAATATGGATTTGGGCTTCTAAAAAAGACATACAGGAAGCCTGTTCATCTGGGAATGGATCTCTATTTTCTGGAGGCCTGCATTTTACTATGTTTGCAATATAACAATTTGTAGATCT
>CAMGTC010000105.1 GCA_946061765.1 uncultured Treponema sp. | reverse complement strand
AGCGGCAGTTCAATAGTTTCTATACCACAAAAAGCGTGTAGTGCATTATTGCGCGTTTTTGAATCACGCAACCGTGACTGGGAACCAAAAAATCGGATTTTTGTTTATAATGCGTTTGCCCTGAATAGTGCCATCTCCACTATTCATTTTAAACCTTATTTATCTTTGGCTTACTTTCCTCTAAATAACTTTTACAATTTATATAGAAGAAACCTATTTAAAATTTCTCTCATTATATTGTCGGCAAGTAATGCCAATTCCATTAATTCAAGCAGGCTCTTTTGCGATATGGTGGAAAATGATAAGCTACAATGATGTGATAACTAAGTCTAATTAATTCGAAATTCGAACTAATTAATAACTTATTACTATTTTTATTATATGCCCAATTTTTGTATATGCAAATTTTATTCTATACCCAAAGTTAAATATGAGTTAAAATCCCTAGTATGAAAGAGAAAAAGATATCACCAAATACAATAGTTTTTTTAGCTTCGGCAATTGCATTATTAATCATTGCAATAACTTTACTTATACTTTTTGTAATTACTAACAGGCCTTCTCTTGCCTTTTACAGAGTACCAGAGCAAGTAGAAAAATCAATTTACAACTATATAGTTCAAAATACAAAAAAAGATTACAAACTTATAGAACTTGATTCTTCGATTCCACTTTCTAAACAAAAAAAATTAGTAAAAAATGCTACTTTTCTTTTTGTAAATCAAGATTGCGATACAAAAGAATTTGCTATCAAGTCTTCTATAATTAAATCTTTACCTCTTGATTTATGTTCAAATCTTCCAGATTCTGTTCAAAATTCTATTCCTATTAAAAATAAATCTGTAAAATATCTCCCGCTTCTTTATGATTTTTATCAGATTGATGTAGATTACACACTTTTACAAAAGAGCCCTGTAAATAAAATAAACTGCTGGCAGGATTTAGAAGATTTTTTATATAGCCAAAAAGAGTTATTTAAAACACCCTTGATTTTTGATGGCAATGATAGTATTGCGGCAATAGATATTTTTGGAATGCTTTTGGAATCTTTTAACAGCCCAGAAGATTACTCACAGATTTTAGATAAAATCTACCAAATTTACAAAAATTCAAATGGTAACCCTGAAATTTTTACTGAAAATTTTGAGCTATTTGTAAATTCAAACGAAGCTTGTATAAAAACAAAAGACAATATTCAACGATTAATTCAAAAAGGTATTATTGATAAAAGTGTTTTACAATTCCAAAAAGGAAGTTCAGTAAGTCTTACAGAAAATAATTCATCTGCCGCACTTATTTTAAAACTTTCTGATCATAGAAAAATTAATCATTCGGTTATTAGAAATTATAAGACAATTTATTGTCCTTCTTCCCCAGATAATTTTAAGAGAAAATTTGCGGCTCCAGAAATTGCTCTGCTTTGTCTTAAAAAATCTAAGAAAAACATTTTACTTGCCCAAAAATTAATTCAGTTTGGGCAGACGGAAATTTCAACAAATGGAGGTCTGTCCCCTGTGGATAAAAATTCTACTCCTTCGGATTTACAGGCTGATGACGTTAGATATTGGATTGCAGCTTCAAGCGGTCCACTTTTACCTTTAAGTTGTGCCATTCCAGAAGATAAATTCAAAGAAGAAGCAGCCCAAATTCTTTATAAATTTAATTAAGATTATTGAGTGGTTTAAAAACTTCCCCCGAATACGTCCGGTCAAGGGACACTTCGTTCAAGCCCTTGACTCGGCCGTTTTTAGGATTTGTAATAAACCCTAATAAAAAAAATCCTGAGCCAAATGACCCAGGATTTATTAGAAAATCATACCTATTATGTAATATATTACTCTTTTACACCACCAGCTGTAGCACCACTAATAATATACTTAGATAAGAACAAGTATACTATAATCAGTGGAACAACTGCCATTGTAAGGAGGATATATACAATAGCCGCATCAAATGATACATAGTCTGCGTATCGGGCAGCATTGATTACCAATGGTACAGTCCATAAGGCTTTTTTATCGATAATCAAGTTAGGAATAAAATAGTTATTCCAAGAAGAAACAAAGGCAAAAATGATTTGAACTGCAAGAGCAGGTTTCATCATAGGAACAACAATTCTATTAAAGGTCAAAAATTCATTACAACCATCTACACGAGCTGCTTCTACAATTGAGTATGGAAGTGTTGCTTCCATTGACTGATAAATATAGAAGAAAACTATTGGGGCTGCAATTGAAGGTATAATCAGGGCAAGGTAATTATTTGTAAGATTTAATCGTGTTAATAACTTTATAAATCCCAAAGTACTTACCTGTGTTGGTACCATCATAACTGCAAGAATAAATCTAAAACAGAATTTCTTACCCTTAAAATTATACATATAAACACCATAAGAAGTCATAGCACTAAAGTATGTAGTACACAATGCTGTAAGAGAAGCAACTATAATACTATTAACCATACTCTTAAGGATTGGGTAGTTTTTAGCATAGTTTACAACTGGTGAAAAATTTAAGTTGTTAATAACGCCCTGCCAGAATGCAGAACGAGTTTCTTTATTTATTGACAGGTTTACAAAGTTTCTCCAGAAGCTTGAACCTGGTAAAGCACTAAATCCACGCTGAATCTGAGCATGAGAACGTGTAGCATTGATAATCATTACATAAAAAGGAAATAATGATAAAAATGCAAGTAAAATTAAAACGATATAACAAAGTACTCTTCTAATTGCAAGATTTTTACTTTGACTTTTTACTGTTTCCATCTTCTTTCCTCCTATCTCTTATTTGTGTATCTAGACATTGTTGTTCTATAAACAATTCCACTGAGTACTGCTGTTACAGCAAATACAAGTACAGAAGTTGCACCGGCAGGACCGTAGTTCTTATTTTCAAGGTGTCGGTTTAATTTCATAATAATTGTCATAGTTGTACGGTTTGGAGTACCGTCACCTTTAGTCAAAATCTGTGGAACATCAAACATCTGAATACCACCAATAAGTGATGTAATCAATACATATACGAAAATTGGTAAGAGCAATGGAATTGTAATCTTGAAGAAAATCTGGAATGGTGAAGCACCATCAATACGAGCAGCTTCAAACAAGCTATTATCAATACCCATAACACCAGCCATAAGAAGGATGGTTGTATTACCGTACCACATCAAGAAGTTCATGGTAGCAATAATTGTTCTAGACCATCCTGTATAACTGAAGAAGCGGATTTTCTCCATTGGACTTGCAGTAGATGAAAGTGTGTTAGAAATTAAAGAAACATACTTTAATACATCAGGAGATGTATAAGATTCTCTGAAAATTTTAACGGCATTATCACCCACGTCGTTGATAAACTTAACAGCAGTAGCTAAATCCATTCCCTGAGGAACAACTACTGATTTCAGATAATCAATAACTGCAGCAGCGGCATTTGCTAAAATTAGATCATTTGGATTATTTTTTGTACAACCATCTAATAATGTTAGTGCCTTACTAATCATATCTGCACAATTTGGCATATTTGTCCTATCAATAGCTTTTGTGATGATACTGCTAATTGGACCTGCTGGAGAGAACAATGCAAAGAAAAGCATTGAGAAAGCAGCAGCCATGATAAGATTTGGCATATATATAACAGTCTTAAAGAACTGTTGACATTTCAATCTTAATTCTGTGTTTGTAAACCAAACAGCTAATATTAATGAAACTACAATCTGTGGAACAAAACCCATAACCCATATAACAAGGGTGTTCCAGAAATATTTGGCAAGGTTATCTTCTGCATTGAAGATTCCTATGTAATTCTTTAAACCAAACCAGTTTGGACCAACTTCCATCAAACCAACACGATAATATTCGAAGAAACTATAATAAACAGTTGTTAAAAGTGGTATTAAAGAAAAAATAATGTAAACAATAAAAAATGGTGCAATGAAGAAGTATCCCCATTGGTCATATTGAACAGTCTTTCGTCTTCTAGATTTTTTTGTAATTTTAGGAGCTTTTTCAAGTTCTACTTTAGATTCAGACATAAAATCCTCTCAAAAAAAAGGGGGCAATTATTTAAATAACAGCCCCCCTGTAATATTCAGTAGTTTATAAATTATTTAGAAAGGTTTGGATATGTTTCCTTAATAGAAGTATAGAAGTTACCCCATGCTTCATCTTCAGTGATTAATCCTTCGAAGTAATCTTTCATAGCTGACTGAAGTTTTTCTGACATACCCTGATCGTACATAGAGATGTTACTCTTGTCGATAGAAGCTGCAGACTGGATGAACAATGCCATATGGTTCTGTCCACCAAGGAAGTCATTCTTGTAATCAGAAGCAGCAACTGCTTTCATAGCTGTTTCGTTGTTAGCGAAGTCACCTGTTTCTTTAGCAAGTTTTTCCATAACAGCAGCATCACAAGTTAATGTGTACATAATGTCTTTGATCAAAGAAATGTTGTCTGATCCTGTTGCACCACAAATCCAAGTTCCACCCCAAGAGAATCCCTGTGGTCCTTTTGTGAATGCCCAGTCACCAAATGCTGAACCTTCATCATGTGGCATACAGAAATCGATGAACCATGCTGGAGCAAAATATCCGAATACATGACCGTCTTTCATCATACCCTGTGTTGATTCTGAAGACCAGAGTGAAGCTTTATTGTTATATCCTTTTTCAGAATATTCTTTTGTCTGTTTTACCCAAGCTTTGATGCTATCATCAATGATAATCTTGTTATCTTTTACCCATGGAGTTTTAATGTTATCAGAGAATACGCGGAATGCATCATCGTATCCTGAGAGCATGTAATAACCAGCAGCCTTCATCTTAGCAGCAACTGCATTGAATTTAGCCCAGTCATCAATTGCTTTCTGTACTTCTGCTGGATCATCTGTACCAAGAACTTCTTTAGCATATGAACGACGATAGATAAATCCACCTGGACATCCCTGCCAAGATACACCTTTCAAAACACCTTTAGAATCTGTCATGATATCTTTTGTGTATTTGAACTGCTGAGCAAGGTCTGCATCTGTCAATCCAATCTGTTTTTTAACATCAAGTGTGTAATTTGTATCAACATATTTCAAAGCATAGTCAGCTTCTACAAGGAAAATATCAACTTTTTCATCAGCTGGAGCTTTTGCCTGTCCAAGAAGAACTTCGTCAAGTTTGTTCTGGTAAGCATTATTAGCATTTGGAGTCTGAATAAAGTTTACTGTTACATCACCTAACTTCTCTTTTGGGAAATAACTATTGAAACGTGAAGCAAATTCATCGTTCCAAACATAAATATTAAGTACTTTACCATCTGTTCCTTTATTTGCTTTAGAACAAGACATTAAAGATAATACTGAAGCTACAGCCAAAGCTGTTGCTACTAACTTTTTCATACAATTCCTCCTATTCTTAAATGGTATGAAATTCTTAATTTTCACGTTATAGCAAGAAAAGTTACTACAACGTTGTAGTTAACACTATAACTCATTAGCTTTATTTGTCAATAAAATTCATCAAAAATTACTAAAAAAAAAAGTAATCGAGTGAAATTATTTAATTATTTTTTAACAAAACTTTATCTATATAGAATATTCTTTTCGTGTTATAATTTTACTTATTATGGAAGTATTTCTTGGCAAACCAGCAGCGGATGGAACTGGAATTGGAACTGCTTTTGTTATTCCTGATCCAGTAAAACGTGCTATACCACAACATCATATTAGTATTGATCATCTGAATATTGAATGGCAGAAATTTGAACTTGCAATAGAAAACGTTGTTCTTGAATTAAATCATAAATTAGATTCACTTTCTAAATTTGACAAAAGAGACAAAGTCCAAAGAGAAGTATTTGAAACATACATTCTTATGCTTGAAGATCCGGTTTTTAGACAGGAGATTCAGGATTTCCATAAAAAAGAACTTTTTAACATTGAATATACAATTCAGTTTAAGGCAGAAGAATACGCAAGCAGATTAAAACAAGCTGGAAACTACTATCTTTCTGAAAGAGCTAAAGACATTACAGATGTATTTGATTTGGTTCTGGACGAAATGCTGGATATTCACCCATTTGATATTAATCTGGTTCCTGATGGTTCTGTAATTTTTGCAACATCTTTGAATTCTGCCGATACAATCATTCTTTCAAAAAGAAAAATTGCCGGACTTGCTTTACGAGAAGGAGGAGTTTCTTCTCACGTTGTAATACTTGCCCGTAACTATGGAATTCCAACAGTAGTTGGATTGGAAGATATCAACAAAAAAGTTAAAAATGGTGAAACTGTAATTGTTGACGGTAAATCTGCTGAAATTCTTGTAAGTCCAGATAAAGATACTATTCAGGACTACAAATTAAAGATTCAGCAGGAATATAAACATAAGATTGAGTTAAAAAAATTCCTTGATAAACCTGCCGTTACAAAAGACGGAACAAAATTCACTCTGATGGCAAATATTGGAACTCCAGAAGAAGCAAAAATCGCTCTTGAAGAGGGAGCCGATGGAATTGGCCTTTTCCGTACAGAATTTTTATATATGTCACAAAATGGAGCTTCGTTAAACGCAGCAGCCAGATCTTTTAGTGAAGAAACTCAGTTTGAAGCCTACAAATACGTACTTGAAACTATGAAAGATAAACCGGTAACTATTAGAACTTTGGATGCCGGTGGTGATAAATTAATTAACTCTGTTGATATTCCAATTTTTGATGAAAAAAATCCTCTTATGGGGCTTAGAGCAATAAGACTTAGTCTTGTAAGTCAAAATGTATTTAAAACTCAATTAAGAGCCTTATTTAGAGCTGGAGTTTATGGAAATCTAAAAATCATGTTTCCATTAATCACAAGTGCAGACCAGGTAGAAAAAAGTCTTGCTTTAGTAGAAGAAGTAAAAAAAGAACTGGATTTTGAAAAAATTCCTTACAAGGCTGATATTCCAATTGGAATTATGATTGAAACAGCTGCCGCGGCACTCACCAGCGATTGTCTTGCTAAGTTCAGTGATTTTTTCAGTTTAGGAACAAACGATCTTACCCAGTACACTTTAGGTGTTGACCGCGAAAATCCTCATGTTTCCAGTCTTTACAATGAATTTAACCTTGCAGTCTTAAGATTAATTCAAATGACAATAAATACTGCTGGCGAAGAACACATTCCAATTTCTGTATGTGGAGAAATGGCAGGAAGAGCCGACAGTATTATGGTCTTGGGTGGAATGGGAATTCGCGAATTAAGTATGAGTCCAAAATTAATTTCTGCAACTAAAGAATTGCTCTCTCGTTTTACAATTCAAGAACTTGAATGTATTAGTGCAAAACATTTGAACAATGTCTGGGACGAGTGGAAGAATTAATATTTTTCCTATATAATTTCTTGAATTACAGGATTTTTTATGGGTAAAAAGAAAGCAAAACCGGACTTTTCACGTCCAAAAGAGGAAATTCTTGAAGAAAAAGAAATTCCTCTTGAAGAACCAGATTTTATTGAAGTAAAAAGCAGCGCCGACGGAGTTACTGTAGCAAGTGACGGTACAATTTCGGTTAGCGGAGATATTGATCCTCAGGATGCTGAATACGAAGGTCTTCCACTTGTAGTTATAGCAGGCCGTCCAAATGTTGGAAAATCAACTCTTTTTAACAGATTTTTACGTAAAAGAATTGCCATCACAAATAATCAGCCAGGTGTTACTCGTGACCCGGTTGAAGCTACTGCAATTTTAAATAACAAACCTGTTCATTTAGTAGATACTGGTGGATACAAATTAACCCGTGACATTGGCAGTAAAGAAGCAGAATTAGATGATTACGTTGTAGAACGTTCCCTTAATATGATTGAAAAAGCAGATGTAGTAATTCTTTTACTTGATGCTGGAGAAATCACCGGGGAAGATGAAGAATTTATCCTAAAAATGCGACCATACTGGAATAAAATGATTGCAGCTGTAAATAAAACTGAAGGTGGCAAAAACGAAGCCGAAGCTTGGAATTATGCCAAGTACGGTTTTAATGAACTTCTGTTTATTTCTGCAGAACATGGCGACAGAATTGGTGAACTTACAGATTTAATTACACAACGCTGTGATTTTTCAAAGGTAAAAGTTTTATCTTCTGATCGACCTATAAAAATTGCAATTTTGGGAAAACCAAACACTGGAAAATCAACACTTTCCAACCGTTTAACTCACTCTGAAAATTCTATTGTATGCGACTACGCAGGAACTACCAGAGATGTTGTTGAAGGTGAATTTGAATATGGCGGAAAACATTTTAAAGTTTTGGACACCGCCGGAATCAGAAGAAAAGCAAAAGTTACAGATGACGTAGAATATTATTCTGTAAACCGAGCAATTAAAACTTTGGACGAATGTGATATTGTTTTTCTTTTGATTGATGCCGTTGAAGGCCTTGCTGAACAGGATAAAAAAATCTGTTCACTTGCATTTGAAAAAGGTCGAGGAATAATTTTTGTTTTAAATAAATGGGATTTAAAGGAAGAACAGGGAAATAAAGCTATTAAAGCTGTAAAAGAATGGATGAACATTATGTTTGCCCACATGGATTTTGCACCTATTCTTCCTTTAAGTGCTCTTGAAGGTAAAGGTATTAAAGATTTGCTAAATACTGCAATCGAAATGTACCAGCAGCTAACAAAGAAGATTGAAACTTCGGCCTTAAATAATGCTTTGCAGGACTGGTTAGACAGATATCCGCCACCAGCAAGTAAAACAGCCCACTTTAAGATTCGTTATATGACTCAGACAAGTACAAATCCTGTTACTTTCATGCTTTTTGCTACAAGACCAGAAGTTGTACCAGAACCATACATAACTTATCTAAAAAACAGGATTCGTGAAGACTTAGGCTTTGACCATATTCCTGTTCAACTGGAAATGAAAGGTTCCAGAAGTAAATGGGAAGACAGAAATAAATAAAATTATTTAAATAAGGAGGATAAATTGACTTACACAATTGGCGACATAGAAGAATTGACAGGTGTAAAGGCTCATATTCTCCGTTACTGGGAAGAAGTAATCCCAGGTTTTACACCACAAAAAGATGCAGGTGGAAGAAGAATCTATTCTCAACACGAATTAGATTTAATCTTCCGCCTAAAGTATTTAATCACAGAAAAAAAATTCACTGCGGAAGG
>CAMGTC010000104.1 GCA_946061765.1 uncultured Treponema sp. | reverse complement strand
AAGTTTAGTTTCTGACTGGTAGTAAGTTTTCAAACTGTTATGTTGTTTGATTTAACCGTTTGTTTAAAATGAATTAAACGAGGTTTTTATGAAAATTGCAGTAAAGAATAATAGTATTTCTATAAATTTTGTATGTGACTCAAATGAATTGCCAGGAGTAAAGAAGATTGCCGATAAGGTGAGACTTGATTTTAAAAGAGTAACTGGAGTAATGCCAGAATTTTCTCAAAATCCATCACAATTTTCTTTGGTATTTGGAACTTTAGGTCACAGTGATTTAATTCAAAAAGAATTATCTTCTGACTTAATTGAAAAAATTAAGGGAAAAAGAGAAGTTTATGCCTTTATTGTTAGTGAATCAAAAATCATAATTGCCGGTTCAGATAAACGTGGAACAATTTACGGACTTTTTCATTTATCAGAACTTATTGGCGTTTCTCCTTTAGTTGACTGGGCAGATATTCTTCCAGCTCACCAGGAAAGTATTACTTTGGAAGAAGGTGAGTATATTTCAAAAGAACCAAGTGTAAGATTTAGAGGTTTCTTTATAAATGATGAATGGCCAGCCTACGGTAATTTTACAAATCACAACTTTGGCGGCTTTAATGCAAAAATGTACGAGCATGTTTTTGAACTTCTTTTACGTTTAAAGGGAAATTACCTCTGGCCTGCAATGTGGTCTTCCCGCTTTAGCGATGACGGTCCTGGCCTTGCAAATGCAGAACTTGCAGATGAACTTGGCGTTATAATGGGGGCAAGTCATCACGAGCCATGCTGCAGGGCAGGTGAAGAATACCGTTATCTCCGGGGTAAGGATTCTATTTATGGTGATGCCTGGAATTTCCGCTCAAACGAAAAGGGTATTACAAAATTCTGGGAAGATGGTCTTAAACGAAACGGAAAATTTGAAAATGTAATCACTGTCGGAATGAGGGGAGAAGCAGATACTGCAATTATGCAGAATGCAAGTCTGGCAGACAATATCAATCTTCTTCGTGATGTTTTGAAAACTCAGAACCGCCTTATTCGCGAGAATGTAAATCAGAATCTGCAGGAAGTTCCCCGCATGCTGGCACTTTATAAGGAAGTTGAACCATATTTCTATGGCGACAAGCATACAAAAGGCCTTATGGATGACCCGGAACTTGACGGTGTAACCCTTATGCTTTGTGATGATAATCACGGAAATCTTCGTACAGTTCCTTCAGAAAAAATGCGTTCGCATAAGGGCGGCTATGGAATGTACTATCACTTTGATTACCACGGCTGGCCTTGCAGTTATGAATGGTTTAATACCTCATATCTTCCAAAGGTAAAGGAGCAGATGACTGCCGCCTGGGAATTTGGAATCCGCGATTTATGGATTGTAAATGTTGGCGATATCCTTACAAACGAATATCCTCTTTCTTATTTTCTGGATCTGGCCTACGACTACGAAAAATACAGCAGAAATGGCTTTTCAACTTTTGAATACACTCAGGAGTGGGCAGAAAGACACTTCTCTTACCTTTCTAAGGAAGATAGAAGCGAAGCAGCTGATATTCTTTTTAAGGCCTGTAAGATTGCAAATATGCGCCGCACAGAATGTATAGGACCAGAAACCTATCATCCTGAAAACTTCTGCGAAGGAAAAATTATGCTTGAAAAGGCAAACAGCCTTATTGCCAGAACAGAAAAGCTTTTAAAAGCTGTGCCGGAAAATCAGATGGCAGGTTTTTACAGTCAGCTCTATCTTCCTGTATGCGGAAACATGAATGTGCTTAGAATGCAGCTTTACAGCGGTAAAAATAAGTTCTATGCAGAAAGAAATGCCCTGGCTGCAAATGTCTATGCAGATAAAGTACGCGAATGTTATAAGTATGATAAAAAAATTGTAGAAGAATGTGACAAGGTTGCAGGCGGAAAATTCTATGCAATGGGATGGTCTGAACATTTTGGCTTTAGAAGCTGGAGCGAGGCTAATAATCACTATCCTGTTTATATATATGTTGAAGCAAGCAGAAAAAAGAGAATGGTAGTCTGGGTAGAAGGTCAGTCTTTCTATACAACAGGACAGGACTGGATTCCAAGAGATTTGACTCTTACAGCCTTTAGAAATCCTGATATTTCAGAAGCCCGGGTAAAGGTTGCTGACTGTAACGAGGGCGGACTTGAAGTTCAGACAGACCTTGACTGCAGCTGGCTTACTTTTGAAGTTGTACATGATGAAGAAGGGCTTGGTTCTGAGACAGGCTTAAATACAATTCTTTTAAAGATTAACCGCCAGAAGTTAAATTCTTCAGAAGATAAAAAGGCTCTGTTAAAAATCTCTTCTAACGACGGACACGGTGGTCGTATGCTGGTTAATGTTCATATTGATGCGGCTGTTCCTGATTCTAATTATCCGAAGGGAACTTTTGTTCAGACAGAAGATTACATCAGTATTGAAGCCCCTCATTATTCTTCTTCAGAAGGCTTTGACCTGCTGGAAGATTATGGAAAAACTCTTGGTGCTGTAAAGGCAAGTAATGTTACTGCTGCTTTTAAAGCTGGAAATGAAGCTTCTCCTTATGTTGAATATTTATTTGCCCTCGATAAGGACTTTGCAGAAAAAACTGACGGACTTATGGCCTTTGATTTTTATCTGAATCCTTCAAATCCGGCTTATAAAGATAACAAAGAAGAGTTTGTAGTCGAAATAAATGGAGAAAGAATCTTAAAGGATGTTGTAGATCCTAAGACTTTTGCTGTTGGAGATAACCAGGAGCCATGGGGAAATGATATTACAAACAATATCAGAATTGCTACTGTTTTTGCTTCCTGCAGGGCAGGCCTTAATACTTTAAGAGTCATACCTGTAACTCCAAATATTGTTCTGGAAAAAATTGTGATTCACGAAGCAAATTATAGATTACCAGAATCATATCTTGGCCCGGCAGAAACTTTTAGAATTACAGAGAAAAATAATAAAGGATAAAATATTATTAAATGAACTGGTTTTTCTTCTAGCAAAGGAAGGTTTTTATTATTTTTTAAGTATGGATTATTACGAAATATTGGGCGTTTCAAAAAACGCAACTACTGAAGAAATTAAAAAAGCTTATAGAACTCTGGCATTTAAATATCATCCGGATAGAAATCCTGATAATAAAGAGGCAGAAGAAAAATTTAAACAAATTTCAGCTGCTTATGATGTTTTAGGAGATGAAACTAAGCGAAAAAATTATGATTTAGGTTCTTACAGCGACTATTCAAGTACTTCTGGAACTTATAATCAGAGGCAGTACCAATATACATATGAAAATCCATTTGGTCAGGATAATCCTTTCTGGCAGTGGAATTCATATTCGGACCGTAGATCTAATTACACAAATAATAATTACTCTTCAACAGAAAATGATGAATATAATCACACTTATTCTAATTCAACAAAAAAGTATTATGTTCGTCAGTTATTTTCCCGAGGAATTCAGGTATTAGCCGGATTGTTTATGTTTGAATTTTGCTATTTTATACCATTTGGATTCTTAATTTGTATTGGAGTTCTTGCAAGCGGCATTAGCGGTTTTGCCAGAGCTCTTAAGGGACTTATCAGAGTTTCAAGAACAAAGTAAAACTTTATACTGGTGTTTTATCCTGAATCTAAAAATAAATTTTTAAATAAATTTTTAAAATTTTAAAAGTAGAACAAAATTAATTAAGTCTAAAAACGAGAAAACTCAGGAGATTTTATTATGAACAAAAGGTCGGAAATCGACAAAAAGAAAAGTGGGGATTGTATTATTGCAGAAGAAAAAAAGGCTGTTGAGACAGAACCTTTAATTGATTTTAAAGCTACAGAACTTCATGCTGATAATTACGAGGAAAAAGCTAAAATAATCAAGACTTATTACCGAAATCAGTTGATAACAAAGATTTTCCAGCTTTTATTTGGAATTTTCTGTATTGTAATGACAGTTCATATTGGACCATTTGGTTCTGTGTTTTTTGCAGTTGCACTTTTCTATTTAATTCCAGACGGGCTTACAAAGATTTTTACTTTTGCAAATCGTTTTATTCACTACAAAGATTATGTTACCGCAGAGGATTATCATGTTGACAATGGATATTTAAGAATTGTGATGAATGCAATTGGAAAATCTTTGTCTCCAAGAAATTCTGATGATTCAATTTAATTATCACTTTTTGATAATTTAATAAGTCGAGTCAAGGCACGCGTACGCTTAAAGCCTTGACTTTGCCGTTTTTAGGGTTTGTAATAAACCCTAAATAAAAAAGCCTTGCCAGTGTTTGAAGTGATTTTCATTTATCCACCGGCAAGGCTTTTGTTTTTTTTTGTAAATTAAATACTAAAGCTGGGCTAAGTAGTACTTTTTCTTACCTCTACGGAAGATAATTACTTTTCCTTCTAAAGCCATATCCTTTGTAATTATTTTATTTTCATCATTCATAACTTCCCCGTTGATTGAAAGAGCATTGTTTTTAATGAATTCACGGGCTTCTCGTTTTGAAGATGCCATTCCATTATTTACCATTACATCTACTAAAGGAAGTTCTTCTGTGTAATTAAATGCAGGAACTCCTTTCATACCAGAAAGTATATCATTTACAGAAAGACCTTTAAAATCACCTGCAAAAAGCTTTTGGCTAACTGTAACAGCGTTGTCAGCTTCTTCTTTACCGTGAATATCTTTAACAACTTCGTACGCTAAAGTTTTCTGTGCAATTCTAGTTTCTGGAGCTGCCTGTTGTTGGGCAAAAATATCTTCAATTTCCTCTTTTGTAAGGAAAGTAAATACTTTAAGGTATTCCAAAACTTTAGAATCATCAGTGTTGATAAGGTACTGGTAAATTGCATAAGGAGTAGTTTTATTTTTATCAAGCCAGAGAGCATTTCCTTCTGATTTACCAAATTTTTTACCACTTGGATCAAGAATTAAAGGCATTGTAAAGGCGTAAGCAGTTTTGTCTAATACTTTACGGATAAAATCAACACCTGTTGTAATATTACCCCACTGATCGCTTCCTGCAACCTGCATAATACAATTTTTTTCCTGAAATAAATGAAGGAAGTCGTATCCCTGCATAAGCATATAAGAAAATTCTGCATAAGTGATTCCAGTTTCAAGACGGCGCTGAATTATGTCTTTTCCCAACATATAATTTACGTTGATGTACTTTCCAATGTCACGAAGGAAGTTTAAGAAAGTGTAATCTTTCATCCAGTCGTAGTTATCTACTAATTCTGCACTTGGAACAATTCTGCTAACTTGGGCTCTAATTCCCTGAATATTACGATTTACTGCTTCGTCTGAAATTATTTCGCGTTCTGCTGTTGGTCTAGGATCTCCTATTCTACCTGTAGCACCACCACAAAGAAGAATAGGGTGTTTTCCTGCATTTGCAAGACGTTTTGCCATACAAAGTGAAGAGTAGTGTCCTAAGTGAAGAGAATCTGCTGTAGGGTCAGTTCCCCAATAAAATGAAAATTCTTTTCCATCAAGAATTTTCTGAAGTTCTGCTTCTTCACCTGCAACGTCTTTAATAAGACCTCGCCATTTTAAGTCTTCAAATAAAGTCACTTAAACCTCCTGGGAATAATTCCCTTTTTGACTATCAAATTAATTTATATATAAAAAAAGGCTTTCCATTTTTTATCTACGGAAAGCCTTGTAATTACCAGTATTTTTATCAAACACTGTTTATACGATTAAGTAAAGGATTTTTACTTTCGTATAAGATCCGCAGACACAGAGAGAAAATCGTACTTGCAATAAAGGTAAGCCAACGTAGAGGAATTGATTTTCTGTGCCCAACGGACTATATGTTTCATAATTTTTATACCTAAACAGTTAAGATTTTAGCGTTCACGGAAGATGATTCTTCCCTTGTTCAAATCATAAGGAGAAAGTTCAACTTTTACACTGTCTCCAGGAACGATTCTAATGTAATGTTTTCTCATTTTTCCAGATAAATGAGCCATAATAACGTGTCCACCCTGTAATTCAACACGGAAAGTTGTGTTTGGTAGAGCTTCTTTTACAACACCTTCAACTTCGATTGCTTCTTCTTTTGCCATTTTTACCCTTTTGCTATTATTTTTAAGATTTCTCTAAATTTTGTTTGTTTTTTTAGAGAATTACATTTATATTATTATATACAAAACTTCATAACATTACAATATTAGTTAAAAATGGTTTTGGGGGGTGATTGAATGGATCAGAATTTTTTGGACACCATGAAGGAAAATTTAAAGAAACAGAGAGAAGAACTTTTATCTTCTCTTGCTGGTCAAAGTGACGACATGAGAGATCTTGTTAAAACTGTTGAATCTGGTGATGAAGCAGATGTTGCAGCAGATGCAATTGACAGAACTTTATTAACAGCTTTAGGATCTCAGGATGCAAATAGATTGCAACAGATTGATAGTGCTTTGGAAAGAATATATAAGGGTAAGTTTGGCTATTGTGAAAGATGTGGTAGAGAAATTCCTCAGGAAAGACTTGAAGCTTTACCATATGCAATGATGTGTGTTCAGTGTGCATCAATGGCCGAAAGAAAAAAACGCTAAACTTCTTATATCTTGATCAAAAATCTTGAAAGAACTGATTCTAAAAAGAGTCAGTTCTTTTTTTTTATAATTTAATGCTGATTATTTTATTTCCCAGTGGATAGTTTAATTCTTTGTAACCTATTTTTCTGGCTGTGTCATAGGCTCTATCAAAAGCGGCATCTAAATCGGGAGCATTATGGCAATCTGAATTAACGCAAACTGGAATCTTGTAATTGTGGAGTATTTCTAAGAACTGGTAAGAGGGATATAAATCATCCATTGTGCCACGAGCAATTGCCCCTGTGTTGATTTCAACAACAACATCAGATTTTGCAGCTACTTTTGCGGTTTCTATCAGTTCTTCTTTGTACCAGATTTCATCTTCAGAGAAAAATTTTAAAATGCCATTTCTTTTTCTAACTAAATCTGGGTGGGCCCAAATTTCAAAACTACCTTTTTTTAGCATTTGTCTTTGTAAATCAAAATATTGGCGGACAACTTCTTTACCATCATTTTTATACAAGTTGAAAATGCCTTCTTTTACATTTTCTGTGCTGTCGTCCACTGTAAAATTGCCATTTGGACATTCTAGATAATGAACAGCGCCAATTAAATAGTCCGGATTCAAATTTCCAAAATGAGACTTTTCGGGAATGGAAAAAGATGGAATATAATCACATTCAAATCCGCATAAAATCTGAATTTGTGACTGATATTTTTCTGCAAGTCTGTGGATTTCATTTACATAAGCCTGGTGTTCTCTTGGGGCAATATGCCAGTCACTTGCAAAAGGATACATTGTATGGCTGGAAAACCCCAGAATAGTAAAATTTTTTTGAATTGCAGAAAGAACCATTTCTTCAGGACTGTTTTTACCGTCGCAAAAAGTTGAATGAGTGTGAAGATTGATTTTATTTTCCATTTCTAAACTCGCAATTGTAAAACTTTGCTTTTATTTAGGGTTTATTACAAACCCTAAAAACGGCGAAGTCAAGGCTTTAAGCGTACGTGTGCCTTGACTCGACGTATTTAGGGGTTAATACAACCCCTGAAAACGAGCGAGTCAAGGCCTTGAGCGAAGCGTGCCTTGACCGGTCGTATTAATATTTAGTTTGAAGATAATTTAAGCACTTACGCACAAGTACATTTGGTTTTAATGGTTTTATTAAATAGGTTCTTGGCCCAAGTGATAAAACTTTAATTAAAACATCTTTTGGTACACTGTTTGAATAAATGATTATTGGAATTTTATTTCCGTCATCGTGAAGTTTTTTCAAAAGAGAAATACCTGTCTGGTCTTCAAGAAGTACATCCAGAATGATTAAATCATAATTGTTGTTTTCTTTAAACGAATTTAAAAATTCCTGTCCGCCTGTAAAGCCTGTACATTCAGCACCAACAGAAGCAAAAGATACCATTGTCTGTTTTAATGTTTCACGGGAACTGTCGATAATTGCCATTTTAAGAACTGTTCCGTCGTTTTTGGTAGCTAAATCTGAATTTACGGCATCAGAAGAAAATCTGGTTGCTACAGATGTATCTTCCATTTCTGTTTCATTTGTCAAAGTAAGAATCTTATCTGTAATTAAGTCTGAAACACTAGCAGTAGGACTTGTATCTACGAGAGATGCCATTACTTGGGCAAGGTTTGAAGTCATTTCAATTTCGTTGTAATTACTGTGACCATCAAGAAGTTCTTTTACATAAGGACTAAGTGAAAGTATCTTTACATTTTTGTTGTGAACTTTTGGGCAGGCTAGAACATTATCAATTAAGTATTCCAGATTGTAGCCGTCAACAAAACTTAAATCTAAGGCTGTAAGCATGATAATGACTTTTGGAGTATCAATTTCCTCTTTTTCAATCATTTCTGCAAGTCTAAATTGTAAAAGTGCTAATTTTTCGCGGTTTAAGCCCTTTGCAATTTCAATAAATATAATATTTCCGTTTCTGTGTAAATCAAGAACACAAGGAGTTGTATCCATGGAAAGTGGAATGTGAAGAACTCGGCCAATTGCTTCAAAGAAAATATCAAACTGAATTGGTTTTGCAAAATATTTAATTACCCCGTACTTTGCTAAAGATGCAATAAATGATTTGTTTTGAACGGGGCCTGTTATAATTACAGGGATGTTTGCAGAGTTTGAATCTTGAACTTTTTTTTCAAGAAATTCAAGTTGATCAGAACCGTCTTCCTTCATATCAAGAATGATTAGATTTGGAAGATTTGAAATCATTTTTGTGTAAATATCACGATTTTCCTGAGTAAGAATTATATCAATCAAATTGTCAGTTAATTTTTGCTTTAAGAAATCTCTAAATAATGGATGACTATCTGAAATTAGAACCTTCTTCATAAAAATTATACTAGCACATTATTTTTTAGATTTAAAGGTCTTATTTGACTTGTAAAATCATCTTTATTTCTGAAAAGTGAAGTTTTTAGCAAACTGACAAGGATTTATAATATTAAAATTGACTGTGGATTATTTTACGGTTAATGTTAAAATGGTAAAAGTAAGAGAAAAATTCTATTGGAGAGCCCCTTTTTTATTGCAAGGTTTAAATAAAACAACATAACAGTTTGAAAACTTACTACCAGTCAGAAACTAAACTTCAGCAC
>CAMGTC010000103.1 GCA_946061765.1 uncultured Treponema sp. | reverse complement strand
TCCACCCGTATACGGAATTAATTCTCCATCTTTATAAATTGCAGGCATAACCCCCTGCATTTTTTTTGCATTTGCTGTTATATCATCTCCAATAGAACCATCTCCACGCGTAACAGCTCTTTTTAAATAGCCATTTTCGTACTGTAATTCAAGAGATGCACCATCCAGTTTATATTCAACCAGATATGAATCATAAGCATGTTTTTGGGCCCAGGCTAAAAACTGTTCTGGATTTGCGGCTTTTTCCTGGCTTCCCATTGGCATTATGTGATTTATTTTTGCAAAATTTCCATTATCAGCGCCAACTTTTTGTAAAATTGGACTTGAAGGATTTAATTCTTTTAATTGATCCCAAAGTTTATCAAATTCTGAATCGGAAATTTCACCTTCGCCGTCATAATAAGACTTTTGATATTTTTGAATTAAAGTTTCTAACTCTTTAATTTTTTTATTTTTTTCTTCAATATCTGCAATGTTAAATAAATCACTCATAATACTTAATATAATTACTCTTTTTCAAAAAACAACTCTGTAATTGGTCTATTTGCGGCCTGACCTTTTCGTTCAAATTTAGTTTGTTTTCTCCATGGCTGAGGTTCTGCAAAGTCCTTATATTTATTTTTAAGACCAGGAGTATTATTCAATTCTTCCAGTGCAAATTCAGCGTATTCAAACCAGTCTGTTACAAAATAAAAATAACCGCCAGACATTAATTTTTTTGCCAGCATATCAGTTCTTGGTCTTTGTACCATTCTGCGTTTATGATGTCTTTTTTTAGGCCATGGGTCCGGAAAGAAAATATGAAATCCATTTACTGAATTATCATTAATCATATATTCCAGAACTTCCATTGCATCATGTTCAATTATATAAAGATTTCGTAAATTTCTTCTTTTGATTTCGTTTAAAAGTTTTCCAACTCCAGGTCTATGAACTTCAATTCCAATATAATTTATATCTGGATTTGCCTCGGCTAAAACGGCGGTTGCATCACCCATTCCAAAGCCAATTTCTATAATGATTGGGTTTGTGTTTCCAAAAATATCTACAAAATTTAATTTTTTCTCTTCAAATGGAATACACCAAGCTGCAGATAATTCCTGATAAGCTTTCTCCTGAGCTGCAGTCATTCGTCCAATTCTTAAAACATAAGTTTTAATTTCTCGTCTGGCTGTAATTTCCTGTACATCCTTAAAATTTTTACTTTCCGAGGAGGAAGGTAAAGGGTCTGGATTATCCGCTTCTTCTTTTACGTTCATTTTTTCCTTTTGGTTCATTTTTTAATCCTGTATTAATAAATTTATTTTGATTCAATCAGTTTTTGAGGGAAAATCAAATAAACTGATTTATTACTTGAAACATATACATCTTTATAAGATTCAGCTTCTGGATTATCGAATAATAATTTTTCAAATTTATCATCAGAATCTAAATCTGAATAAAAAAGTAAAATATTATTAGCATCAAAGGCTACTACATTTTTTATAAATGATTTTTCGTCTACGTATGATTGTAATTGATTATTTTTAAGTTCATAAAGTGAAGAATCATAATTTAAATTAAAATTCATTGTATAAGACTGCTCATCAAAAGTAGAAAAAGAAACCTGGTAGGCCCCCTTTGGAAAAGCCTCATTATCCGGCATTGCAATATTATTATAGCCAACATAATATTTCTTTTTATCTTGAATCTTAATTAAATCTGTAAGATACCAGCTTAAATCACTAGTTAAAGATTTTATTTCAATTTCCTGAATTCTCTGAGGATTTGTATCTGTCTGGGCAAAATATGACAGTCGTACAAGAGGTTTGGAATCATCTTCAGAATAATTAAATAATAAAGCACAATAACCTGCCTTCATTTCTGGTGCTGTTTGACTACAAGACAAGAAATAAAAACTCAAGAGAGAAAAAAAGGCTAAAAGTAAACAATTTTTACGCATATTAGAAGTTGAAATTCAAGTTGATAACTGTAAGATCACTTGCCGAGAACTGATTTACAATAGATTCAAACTTAACATTTACTTTTTTACAAGCATCATCAAGATATGAAAGATAGTATAAACCTAAGTCAGTGCCTTCCTGACCATCTGGCAATTCTCTGTAGAAGTCTATCAAAGATTTTTTATTATTATTTGCATTTTTTGCAGTTTCAATATTTTCCTTTACTTCCTGGAATTCATCATCTTTATTGTAAAGAGTAATTGAAAGGCTACCCTGTTTACCAATAGATTTAGATCCACCCCCTAATTTCCAGGAAAGGAATACTAATTCGTGTTTTCTCTGCAATTCTTTTACAATTTTTGCTCTTACTTCAGGGTCAAAAATCAAGGCATCAATATCATCTGCAGAACCATACATATTTCTTGCTTCTTTTCTGATATTGGTGTTTTCGTTATTCAAAGCCAATTCCATTACCATTACCGAAATATATTCAGCAACTTTTGATTTTTCCATATAAGAATTCAAAAGATTTCTGATTGCAATAAACATTTCGTTAGCTCCTTCTTTTTTATAGAAAGAGGTAATGATATACCAGCTCATTAAACTTAGTCTATTTAAGAATTTTTCTGTCATTAAAAGATAAATATTCTTTTCTTCGGAAGAATATTCATTGTTACTCATAATTGCCTGCCAAATAGGATCAAGAATCATTTTTCTTGTAGTTTGAATAACATTTTCTTTGGTGCTTAAAGAAGACCTCAACTGTCTATCGCTTATTTGAGTTCTTTCGTCAATTAATTTTGAAGGATTTGCACGATTATGTTTTCTAACACATTCACATTCAATTAAAGCAGCATAAACATCGCGGTCAAACTGCTTATACAAGAGTGAATAAACGATTACTTTTGAAAGGTCCATAACTTCCTGTCTTGAAGAAACAAATTCAGACATAGAAATTTCGATTTTGGAAATATAATCCAAAAGAATCATACTTTGAATTGACTGTGGGGAAAATTTATTTAATGAAATTCCGTATTCTTCAACGTTATCTGCGAGTCGGAATCTCAGTAATTTTTTATTATGACTAATAAAATTTGAAGTACCATCTTCAGTAAGCACTATTTTTAAGGGTAATTCAAGAATAAATTTCTTATCAGCTGCCATGTATTCCTTCTCAAAGCACTCAATTTTACTATTTAAAATTATACTCTATAGCTCTTGCATTGTAAACACTAAACTTATAAACTTGATGAGTGCTCAAGCGTAGGTTTTTATTATATTTTTTTTTAATACTACTCACCCATTCAATATACGCAGTACAAAATGGTTATGAATGTAGCAATTCTGTCTATAAATCATTATACACCAATAATTTTAATCCTGAAATTCAAAATTTACTTGTAAACGGAAAAAATAAATTTCCTTATAATATATTTTTAGATTTTCCTGCAACAAATGATATTAACGGCCAAAATCTGCTGCTCATTTTTCCACAAGAAAAGTTTCTGGAAAATAAGGAATTTATCTTAAACCTTTTATGTTTTCTAAAAAATCAGAATGTAAAGTCAAATATAAAAGTACTTTTTTCCTATGGAGATAATCCTTCCATAATTACCGGGGATGAAATTTTTGGGTCAAATATTTTTTTGGACACTCTGAATCATCCCCAAAATTTTACAACTTTAATTTTTGATTTTACCGACTCTAATAACTCTATAATTTCTTATGGCGGCGGAAAAACAAGTCCATCATATTTAATTCAAAACCTTTACAACAGCATCTTAGATTCTAATTTAAACTTCCACCTGCCTTTATATTATTTGAGTCAGATTTATACAATTAAATTTTCAATTGATAAAGTATTAGATTATTATCTTTTACAAAATGTACCAGCCATAAAAATCATTTTAAACAGCTCAATAGACCAGAATAAAGCTGATATAAGTTCATTTTTAATAAATGCAATAAAAAATACACAGGAAAATAATTCCGGTAATTTTGACCAGCACTTTTTACTTTTTAGATTTATTAAAAGTCATTACAAAATACTGTCGGAATATACAATTGTAATTATTGTAATTTTAATTATTCTGTCTTTCCTTTTATTTCTCTTTATCTATTTTTTTATTATTCACCGAAAATACAACCCGGAATGGAAAAGTTTTAAAGAAAATCTATATATCTACCCTGCTATGGTAGCAATAACCTTTGTATCACTTCTGGCAGGAAAAGTTATTGGAATACTTTTTTCTAAAGATCAATCTGATTTACTAAGATTTTATGTAACGCTTACAACACAGTTGATTATATCTTTTATGTTTTCTTTTTCTTTTTTTACAATACAAATCAACTATAATAAAAAACTTACAGAAAATGCTCTGGATTTTATTGTAATCATTTCTACTTTTTTAAATCAGTTTATATTTTTACTGGTTGATATTTCATTTTTCCCAATTTTTATGTCAATTTGTATTACTGCAATAATTTCCCTGTTTATTAAAAACCGTTACATAAAATTGATTTTAATAATTTTTATGATTTCACCTTTATTTATCTACATAGATTCACTTTTATCGGTGATTTTAAATCTAAACAATTATTACAACTTTCTTTTTAATAGAATATCTTTCCTCTTTTTAGTTTTAACAGTTTGTCCAATTTATATTTCAACTTTAAGAATCATAATTTCGTTAAAAAAAGATTTTTCTAAAAAGGTAAAAACTTTTTTATACAACAGTTTAATATGTATTTCTATTTCTTTAATCACTGTAATTTTTTCTATTATTACCTATTATCAGTTAAAAAATAAACAAATTGATAATCATCTTCTTATTACACATTCAAATGATAATTCCCAGATATTTATGAATTATAATGATTCGAATATTATCGAAAACAAAATCAGAAATTTACAAATCTCAATTCCCCAAGATTGTATAAAATGTCAGCTTATTATTTCTAATGAAGAAGGAAGTCCTATTCTTTATTCTGATAATACTTTTGAACAGCTTTCTCTAAACTCTGCCTATTTTGTTATTCCAAATAATCCTCCAAAGGAACTATATTTTACTTTTGGACATTCTGATTCCCAGAGCCAGATAAAAGTAGTCTGCTATTTAAATAAAGAAGAAAATGATTTTTATAAAATTGAAAAAATCTTCAATATCAGTAAAAAATAGATTAAAATAATAAGATAATGGACAAAAAGGTAAACCACTGGTACATACATGCAGACTTAGACGCTTTTTTTGCTTCGGTAGAACAGTTAGACCATCCAGAATATAGAGGAAAACCTGTAATTGTCGGAGGTAAACCAGAAGACAGACGGGGTGTTGTTTCTACAGCTTCTTACGAGGCAAGAAAATTTGGGGTCCACTCTGCAATGCCAACTTTTCAGGCCTATAAATTATGTCCTCAGGGAATATTTGTCCATGGAAATTACCGCCGCTATCAGGAAATATCTTATCAGGTAATGACAATCTTTAGAGATTTTTCTCCGGATGTAGATCAAATGTCAATTGATGAAGCTTTTATTGATTTAACCGGAACAGAAAGACTTTTTGGGCCCCCTGAAGAAACCGCAATTAAAATAAAAGAAAGAGTAAAACAAGAAACAGGACTTACAATTTCAATTGGACTAGCCGCTTCAAAATACATTGCTAAAATTGCTTCCGGCCATTCTAAACCAGACGGCTTTTATTTTGTAAAACCCGGAGATGAATGTAAGTTTATGCTTAGTCTTCCTTTAAATAAAGTCTGGGGCTGCGGACCAAAAACTTTGGAAAATTTAAATAAAAAGGGAATTCGCACAACAAAAGATTTATTTCAAAAGGATTTAGATTATTTAACCCTTGTTTTTGGCGAAAACACGGGAAAATTTTTATACAATTCTGTAAGAGGCTTAGATAACAATACATTTACAAACGAAAGAAAATCCCATTCCATTTCTAACGAAAAAACTTTTGCTTATGATATTTATGATCCAGAAATTGCAAAAGCCTATCTTCTTGAATTATCTCACAATGTATTATTCAGATTATTAAAGGAAAAATCTTTTTCAAAAACTATTTTCCTGAAAATTCGATACAGTGATTTTTCAACAACTTCTATACAGGAAAAAGAATCAAATTATGTAGAAACTGTTGATGACTTTTACAATAAAATAACAAGACTCTTTGACAAAAAATATATAAACGGAAGAGGAATAAGATTATTAGGACTTGGTTTTGATAATGTAGAAGAAAACGACAATAACAGGCAATTCGAATTATTTGATCAGGATAAGGATAAAAAAAAGAAAATTGAAGAAGCCATCTTAAAATTAGAAGAAAAACACCCCGAAATAAAAATCCGGAAAGCAAGCATTTTAGGAAATATAACAAAATCAATTATACTTACTTCAATCATAGGTATTTTATCGGTATTTTATCCTTTTTCATATAAATCTTATGCTCAGAATATAACAAATACGCAGGGAGCCATTTCTCTTTTACCAGACACCCTTCAAGTTCCAAATCAAAATGAAATACCAGAAACTTTATTTTCTTTTACGCTAAATGATCAGAATAATGTTGATTTTTTGATTAATGGTTACTGGAATGCACAATTTGAAAATTCTATGCTTTTTAATTTTGGGAATGAAAAAGAATTAACTTTTTCTATGGCTCCCCCAATTTTTAAACAGGAAGTTGAACTTTATACCTGGCTTTTTTTAAACAAAGAATACTATTTTGAGGCCGATTTTGCTGATGAATTCGAAAAAAATACTTTTGCTTTTGGCTACCAGGGAAAAGGATATTTACAATCTTTAAGACTTTCAAACAGAAATATCAGAATGCCAGATTCTTATTCTTCAAATTTCTTTGCCTATGGTCTTGGAGGAGGAAATAATCAGGCACCGGGAATTAGTTTACATTTTTGTGATATTTTAAATAACAAATGGACCGGAGATTTTCTTCTTCGTTATGATATGACCAACAGTAAAAGTGCAACTTTCTACGGATTAAATAAAGTTTCAGATGATAAAATAGAAATTTCTGATTTTGTCTACGGACAAAGCTTTATTCTCCCCTCTAACAAGGAATCTTATGCAAAAGAAATAAAAAATGTTTACGTTGAAAATTCAGACGGAAATTACAAAGATTCAAATAATAAAAGATATATCAAACTTTCCAATACACAATACAGTATTTTTCAGTCCGAAAATAAAATTATAATTTCATATTCTGCAAAAGCTGGAAAAAGTAATTCTAAAATTCCAGGAGTTCTTCTTACATTTAATGAATCTGCAACAAGAGACAATATTATTAATTCTATGGGATCTTATTCAGATTCAGAAAGCTTTTTAGGACAAATACAAAGTTATTTTAACTCTAACAATAAAAAAAATTATAATCTTGAAGATTTTGCATACAATTTAAAAACAAGTATTGAAGATTCGCCTGCCCTGGTAATTCAAAATTCCAGTGGATTTTCTCCTTTTATAAAAGCAAACATTTATGATTGTGGAATTATTGAAAATGCCGATGCCTATATAATATCTAAATCTTCTGAACAAATTTCAGAAAAATATGCTGTTCAATTAATGACAGATGAAATAAGTAATATCTCAGAAGATTTCTTTTACAAAAATCACAAATATGTAGAAATTCTTATTAATGATTCAGATTCCCAAAACGAAGTAGAAAACCGTTATCCGTTAGCTGCAACAAATCCAGAAATTTATCTCAATCTTTCAAACACTAGTGATTTATGCCTTCTGGTCAGAACTTATACTTCTGTTTCTTCCTTCGAAATTGGCTCTGATGCCAGTGCCGATTCTGTAAGAGTTTATATAAATGGAATAATAGACAGGCTTGCAAAATATGATGAAGATAGCGGAACTGTAATCTTATCAAAATCTGTAAACGAAATGGATAAAATCTACATCTGCTGGCAGGAAGATTCAAAAGATAACAACGGGGGCTTACTAGCTATTGGAGCAGGCTTTACTTATGATTTAACCAATAATTTAAAAACAGATGCTTCTTTAACATTCAAATATCCACTATCCACCGCCCAAAATTATACCAGCTCTGAAAATCCACTGAAGGGCTTTACTGCTTTAAGTTTGGGCCTTGACTATAAAAATACTTTTGGAAATTCAGTCCTTGCTCTAAGTGAAAAAACTGCCTTTTCCTTAGAAACAGAAAATCCAACAGGGACTTTACTGGCATTAAGTCAATCAGATTTAACTGCAGAAACCTATTATTTATCTCAATCTTGTGGATATTCTACAAAAGTAAGTCCCCAATTAAATGTGGAAGAAGTAATAATCCTTGAAGATAAAAACAAGGGCAATATAGATAATTACAACGGTCAGACTGATTCAAAAATTTCTGGCTATAAAATACCTTTGGAATGGGATTTTCGCAATCTCGATTCTCAAAATAAAAACTGGGCTTCCTGTGATGTAAAATTATCATCCGGCTCATATTTAAAATCATCTTCCATGGCAGAATTTTCTTTTTTGCCTTTTTTTACCAATGAAATTAACAAGGATGCTTATGACATTTATTTACAACTTGGCATACAAGCTGGCCAAGAAGATTATGGAGAAGACAGAGCTTCTATTTCTACCTGGAAAATTAACGAAAGGAATTCAAAAACAATTACAAGTCTTGATATAAGTAAAAATGAGTGGCAGACAATAAAAATTATTTTAGAAGACAGCGATAAGGCAAAATTAATTTCAAATTATGACTTAAGATTAATTGTCGTAAATAATAGCGAAAATGACAGCGGTTGTATTTTTATTGGTCCTTATTCACCTATTAGAGATTCCTTGCAAACCTCTCAAAATCAGAATATTTATGTTGCCACAGATAATATACTTTCAGATTCTCCAAGTGCAAAAAAATTATTTCAAACAGAAGCTTATACTTCCAGAATTAAATGGGAAATAGAAAATCTAGATTTGATAAGTGATTCAGAAAGTGCCACTATTACAGCAATTGATTACTTTACCTCTGCTGATTTTTCAAAATACAAGTATATTAATATTGATTTTTCATTACAGGGGCTTGAATCTTCTGAAAATGAATTATTTTCCACAGATGAAAATCAACTTACTTTTATCTTAGATAATCAAGCCGAAAGTGATGAAAGCAATAATTCCATAGCACTAGAAATCAACTTACATGACATATCCTCATATATTAACCAAAGTCAAACTTTTCATACACTTACAATTAATACACAGAATAA
>CAMGTC010000102.1 GCA_946061765.1 uncultured Treponema sp. | reverse complement strand
GCACCGTTCCTTCGCGCCAACTTTACGGAAAAGCGTTTATAATGCGGAATCCCTGATTTTCCACCTCATTTAAACTAACGGAGAAATTTTTCCTTCACTTAAGGAAAAAATCACATTTTTCTATATATTATCACTCTTTTGGAGACAAATGTACAAAAGGCAAGGGAATAACTGGCTTGTAAAGGCAATAGATTTTTTTTACTTTACTTTTTTTTCCACTTGCCGATACAGAGAGTATGAAAAAGAATAAATTTCTTACAATTCTGGCAGTTTTTTGTCTTTGGTCGGGAATGCTTTTTGCAGCACCAGAAGTTAATTATCAGGATTTTGAATTAGATAGTCTTTTGCATAACATAGATCAGCCGGGAGAACCGCTTTTGACAGATGATTACATAATTTTTACGGCAGATGTAAATCATCGTTTTGTTGGAATTGCATTTGACTACGAAAATTACCAGGTCATTCATCCTTTTCAATTATTAACAAATACTGATGAAAATGGAAAAGTAACAAAAAAACATATGTTCTACTGTTACAAGAGACAGCATAAATTTAATACCCTTCGTTACAGATTAATTATTGACGGATTATGGACTATAGATCCTCTAAATTCCAACAAATACTATGATGAAAGTGTAAATCTTTATTTTTCGGTAGTTGAGGCTCCGGGTAGTGTTGAATTTTTTACCCAGAAAGCAGAAGATGACACAGTCCATTTTATTTACAAAGGAAAAGAAGGATTAAATTTAAGACTTGCAGGAACCTTTACCAATTGGGACCCTTGGATTTATGAACTTGTAGAAACTTCCCCGGGTTTATATGAATTAGATTTACCATTAACAAGTGGTACTTATTATTATTCCTATTATGTGGGCTTAACACCAATTCTTGATAATACAAATCCAAATAAAGCCTACTCTGTAGATGGAAGAAGTGTAAATTACATTGTTGTAGATTAAAAATAAAGGCTGTCCAATAAAGTTATTTGAAGTAGACATCAATTTAAAACTTTACAGGAACAGCCTTTTTTCTAGCATATTTTATATTTTACAGGAAAAATTAGCGGAATCTCTTTGCTAATTCCTGGAGTTTTTTCATATCCATTCCTTTTAAAGCAGACATATCCAATCCACCTGGCATACCACCCATGCCTGGCATTCCTCCAGAAGCTAGAGCAGAAGGATCAATTCCCATTTGACTCATCATTTTTCCCTGCAATCCTTTATTTCTACTTACTTTTTTCATCATCAACTTAGTTTTTTCAAACTGCTTAATAAGTTTATTTACTTCAGCAACGCTTGTACCAGAACCCTTTGCAATTCTCTTACGTCTGCTTGGTCCTATAATAAGGTGATTTAATCTTTCTTTATAAGTCATACTCTGAATAATAGCTTCATTTTTCTTAAGACTGCTAAAATCCATTTGAGAAGCATCCATACCACTCATTCCAGGAATCATATCCATAATTGACTGCATGTTGCCCATCTTTTTTACCTGCTGGAACTGTTCAAGCATATCCTGCAGAGTGAATTCATTTCTCTGTAATTTTTTCTGAAGTTTTAAGGCAGCTTCTTCATCCACAGTTTCCTGTGCTTTCTCTACCAAAGAAACAACATCACCCATTCCAAGAATACGGCTTGCAATTCTATCTGGATGGAAGATTTCAAAATCTTCAGTTTTTTCACCTGTACCAATAAATAAGATTGGTTTTCCTGTAATAGTTTTTAATGAAAGAGCAGCACCGCCGCGGGCATCTGAGTCAAACTTGGTAAGAATTACACCTGTTAGCCCAAGCTGTTCATCAAATGATTTAGCAATATCAACTGCATTTTGACCAGTCATGGCATCTGCAACAAGTAAAACTTCACAAGGATCTGTGGCCTTCTTTATTTTTACAAGTTCTGCCATCATTTCTTCATCAATCTGTAAACGACCGGCAGTATCGATGATTACTGTATCGCAACCAGTTTTCTTTGCAAATGAAATTGAATCTTTTGCATTTTTAACAGCATCTTTACTATTTTCTTTATAAACAGGAACTCCTATTTTTTCTCCCAGTTGAGTTAACTGTTCTACTGCTGCAGGACGTACAAGGTCACATGCAACTAAAAGAGGTTTTCTTCCTTCTTTTAATAAACGGGCTGCAAGTTTATGAGCGGCAGTTGTTTTACCAGCACCCTGAAGACCGAGCATCAGAATTACAGACTGGGTATCTGGACCTTTTAAATGTAAATCCTGTTTTGTGTCTCCCAGCATAGAAACCATTTTGTCATAAATGATTTTTGTAAACTGTTGACCTGGGTTTACGGCCCTTAAAACCTTTTCACCTTTTGCTTCTTCGATAGTTGAATTTACAAAGCGTCTTACAACTCTAAGATTTACATCGGCCTCAAGCAGGGCCATTTTGATTTCTTCTACAGTATCCTCAATATTTTTTTCTGTAATTGTTGATTTTCCGCTTAATTTTTTAACAATTCCACCAAAGGTATTTGTAATTTTCTCTAACATAGCATTCCCTTAAAAAAAATCTTTTTTACTTACGTATTTTTGTATCAATATTAAGAAGTTTGCTGACAGCTTCATCAACAGTTTCTTCTTTGTTTAGGATTTTATACAAAGTATTTGTTAATGGCAATTTGATATCTTTCTTTTTTCCAATTTCGTAAGCATATTTACAGGCAATAGCACCTTCTGGTAAATATCCGATTTTTGCAACATTTGCAATTAAATCATCGATATTTGAAAATTTTGAAAGCATATCTGTTTTGATTATATCCTGGCCAAAACGTCTGTTTCTACCATATTTACTTTTACAAGTTACATCCAAATCACCTACTCCACTGATTGAAGTAAATGTTTCTGCATGAGTTGCTCCCATTGCAAAGCCCAATGTTTGAATCTCATTTAATCCGGCAGCAAGAAGGAAAGATTCACAGTTATCACCAATTACATCAGACTGTTCAGAAATTGCATCCAAAGCACCATAAACTACAGCAACAATATTTTTAGCCGCAGCACAAATCTGAACTCCAATAATATCAAAACTTGAATAAACCATTAATCCTGGTACTTTTAAAAGTTCCCTTACTTTAATTGAATTTTTTGGATTCAAAGAAGCAGCTACGAGGGCTGTAATTTTACCCATTGCTACTTCCTCAGCATGAGAAGGTCCAGCTACATAAACTGTACAATCTTTATAAACACCTGGAAGAGCATCTTCCATTGTGTCAAGAATTAATTTTGGTCCTTGGGCAGATGGAACAAAACCCTTTGTAAGACAGGCAATAACAGTTGAACCATCAGCAATGTTTTCTACATCTTTGATTTTGGAAAGTGTAGAAGAAAGATATAAAGAAGGAGAAGCAACAATAAGAAATTCTTTTTCCCTTGCAACTTCAAGTATATCTTTTGAACAGGTAATTGAAGGATCTAATTTATATCCAGGAAGGAATTTTTTATTTTCATGTTCATTATTAATAGAAGCAACAACTTCGTCTTCCAAAGCCCAAATCTGAACTTTATGATTTCCTCTAGCAAGAGCCTGTGCAATACCTGTACCCCAGGCACCTCCACCAATTACACCAACAGACTTAGATTCCATTTTTAAATCTCCTATACATTCAATTATTTTAGTATAATAGCAAAAATAACCTGTGTCTTCTTTTTATATAATAATATCAGAAAGTTAATTTAAAAAAAATAACGCATGCCCGTTAGCATGCGTTTTATTGCAAATTACGATAAAGATTTATTAATACCAACCGTCTTCACAATCATTCCAGTCAAAGATTTCATTATCTTTAAACCAAAGTTTAATTTCTCTTTCTGCACTTTCATCGCTATCTGATGCATGAATAATATTGCGTTCTGTGTGAATACAATAATCACCACGGATAGTTCCAGGTTCAGACTCAGAAGGTTTTGTTTTTCCTACTAATTTACGTGTAATAAGTACACAATCATCTGCCTGCAAAACCATTGCAACAACAGGGCCAGATACAAGATAGTCAACTAAAGATTCAAAAAATGGCTTATCTTTATGTTCAAAATAATGTTCTTCTGCTAATTCTCTAGTTGGATGAACTAATTTTAATCCAACAATCTTAAGACCTTTCTTTTCAAGGCGTTCAATAACTTCACCTACCAGACGACGATTAACTACACCTGGTTTTAACATTGCAAAACATCTACTCATAGTATTTGATTATACAAAAAATGTAAAAGTGTTTCAAGGACTATATACAGGGCTTCCAGGGCTTCTGCATTATAAACGCTTTTCCGTAATGTTGGCGCGAAGGAGCGGGGCGTGGTTCAAAAACACTCTTTTTGTGGCTGCTGCGAAGCGGCAGTTCAATAGTTTCTATACCACAAAAAGCGTGTAGCGCATTATTGCGCGGTTTTGAATCACGCAACCGTGACTGGGAGCCAAAAAATCGGATATTTGTTTATAATGCAGAAGCCCTGGACTATATAATTCTGAACAAATTTGCAGATTCTTTTTGTTAATCGTTTTACTAATAATAATATTTGTTTTATAGTAAAATTATGAAATTACTTAATCAAATTAATCAGAAATCATACAAAGCCTCAGAAGGCTTTATTAAAAATTATCAAAAACTCATAAAAAACGTTGTAATACCCTATCAGTATTCTGTTCTTGAAGATTCAAACAAAGAAAATTCCGAAAAATCTCATGTCATTAAAAACTTTATTAACGCAGGAAAAGTTCTTAGAGGAGAATCTGCTGATGACGGATTTTACGGAATGGTATTTCAGGACAGCGATGCCGCAAAATGGCTGGAAGCAGTCGGATTTGCACTTTCTAACTTTCCAGACAAGGAATTGGAAAAAACTGCAGACCATTTAATCGATCTTATTGGGGAAGCTCAAGACAAGGACGGTTATCTTGACACTTACTTTACAATCAAAGACCAGGACAAAAGATGGACAAATCTTTGCGAAGGTCATGAATTGTACTGTGATGGTCATATGATGGAAGCAGCCGTTGCCTACTACGAATCTACCGGAAAAAGAAAACTTCTTGATATAATGCTTAAAAATGTAGATTGTATTTATAAAAAGTTTATGAAAGGAAGCGATTTTGATAAAGCTTCATTCCCAGGACATCCTGAAGTTGAACTTGCATTAATGAAAATGTACAGAGCTACCAGCGAAAAAAAATGTCTTGAACTGGCAAAGCATTTTATTGATGTAAGAGGCCTTGATTCAAAGCATTATGAAAAAGAAAGACAAATGCGAGACTGGACAGTCTGGGGTACAGATGGTAAAAACCCAGCCTACAATCAGGCCGATGAACCAGTAAGACAACAAAAAGATGCTAAAGGTCATGCCGTTAGAGCCGTTTATTTATACACAGCCATGGCAGATATAGCCAGCGAAACTGATGATAAAGAATTACAGGATGCATGTGTAAGACTTTGGAATTCTATAACTAAACGACAGATGTATATAACCGGTGGTATTGGTTCCACAGTTCATGGCGAAGCCTTTAGCGTAGATTATGATTTACCAAGTGACACTGCTTACTGCGAAACTTGCGCTTCCATAGGACTTATTTTCTTTGCATCCAGAATGCTTGAAATGGAAGTTAAGGGCGAATATTCAGATATTATGGAAAAAGCCTTTTACAATACAGTTTTAGCGGGAATGCAGGCAGATGGAAAGAAGTTTTTCTATGTAAATCCTCTTGAAGTTATTCCTGGAATAGCAGGAATTGCTCCTACCCACCGCCACGATCTTCCACAAAGACCAAGCTGGTACGCCTGTGCCTGTTGTCCACCAAATGTAGCAAGGTTAATTTCTTCTTTTGGAAAATATGCATATGGCGAAAATAAAGACACTGTATTCTGTCATTTATATGCAAGTGGAAAAATATCTTTTGAAAACGGAAGTCGAATTCAATGTACAAGTAAATATCCATACGGTTTTACTGTAAAATATACAGTAGAAAAAGCCGCAAAAAACATGAAACTTGCCATAAGAATACCTGACTGGAGTAAAAATACAATTATCTTAAAAAATAATCTTCCTTGGCTTATAAACAATCAGGACAAGGTAAAAAAAGGATATGTATATATTCCTGTAGAAGAAGGCGATACAATTTTGATGAGATTAGACCGCTCTCCATATTTTGTTTACCCATCTTCAAGAATTCCTGATTTAAGCGGACAAGTTGCAGTTTGCCGCGGACCTTTAGTTTACTGTGCAGAAGGTCTGGACAACAAAGAAGACATTTTAGGACTTTCAATCAATTCAAGAAGAAAGCCAATGCCTGGGCCAGATAATTCACTTATTGTAAAAGGATTTTTAGCAGAACAGAGTGAAGAACTTTATTCAAGCAAAAAACCAGAAGAAAGTATGGTGAATATTAAAATGGTACCTTATTACACCTGGGGTAACAGAGGTCTAAATCAAATGAAAATCTGGTTCCCTTGTAAATAAATTTGAATACTCCTACTTACTTTAAATACCCACTGCTTTTCATTATAATATAAGTAATTTTATTCATAATAAAATAAAACAGTGCTACTAAAGATGCACAGTAGGAGTATAAAAAATGTCTAAGTACCCATTTGAAAATATTGAACCAAAATGGCAAAAATACTGGGACCAGCACAAAACTTTTAAAGCTACAGAAGATCCAAAATTTCCAAAAGAAAAACGTCAGTACGTTTTGGATATGTTCCCATACCCATCAGCAGCAGGCTTACACGTAGGCCATCCAGAAGGATACACTGCTACAGATATTTACTGCCGCTACCTACGCATGAACGGATACAACGTTCTTCATCCAATGGGATTTGACTCTTTCGGACTTCCAGCAGAAAACTACGCAATTAAAACCGGAACTCATCCAAAAATTACAACTAACGCAAATATTGAAAAATTCACCCAGCAGATTAAATCTCTCGGTTTTTCTTATGATTGGGACCGCTGCGTTTCTACTTGTGAACCAGAATATTATAAGTGGACTCAGTGGGTATTCCTCCAGCTTTATAAAAAAGGATTAGCATACGAAGCTCAGACTCCTATTAACTGGTGTCCATCTTGTATGACTGGTCTTGCAAATGAAGAGGTAAAGGAAGGTCGTTGTGAACGCTGTCATACTCAGGTTACACACAAAACAATCCGCCAGTGGATTTTGAAAATTACAGATTACGCTGACCGCCTGGACAATGACTTGGAAAGTTTGGATTGGCCTGAATCTGTAAAACTTATGCAGCACAACTGGATTGGAAAATCAACAGGTGCAGAAGTAACTTTTACAGTTGCCGATAAAGACGGAAAACCAACTGATAACAAACTTACAGTTTACACCACCCGTTGTGATACTCTTTTTGGAGCAACTTATATGGTTGTTTCTCCAGAACATTCAATCATTTCTAAGATTACTACTGCAGAACAGGAAGATGCAGTAAAAGCATATCAGGAAGAAGCAGCAAAAAAATCTGATCTTGAAAGAACCGACCTTGCAAAAGATAAAACTGGTGTATTCAGCGGAAGTTATGCAATCAACCCTGTAAACGGAAAACTCATTCCTATCTGGATTGCTGATTATGTTTTAATTTCTTATGGTACAGGTGCAATTATGGCCGTACCTGCACATGATGACCGCGACTGGGAATTTGCTAAAAAATTCAATCTTCCAATTATCGAAGTATTAAAGAGCCAAGTTGATGTTCAAAAACAGGCATGGACTCAGGACGGAATCCATGTAAACTCAGAATTCCTTGATGGTCTTAACAAAGCAGATGCAATTGCTAAAATGCTGGAATTCCTTGAAGAAAAGAAAATTGGTCGTAAGGCAATCAATTATAAACTCCGTGACTGGGTATACAGCCGCCAGCGTTACTGGGGTGAACCAATTCCTTTAATCCACTGTCCAAAATGTGGTACAGTTCCAGTTCCAGAAAATCAGCTGCCAGTTGAACTTCCAGAAGTAAAATCTTACCAGCCTACAGGAACCGGAGAATCTCCTTTAGCTGCAATTGATTCTTGGGTAAACTGCAAATGTCCTAAGTGCGGTGGAGATGCAAAACGCGAAACTAACACAATGCCTCAGTGGGGTGGATCTTGCTGGTACTACTTACGTTATCTTGATCCAAAAAATAATAATGCATTCTGTTCAAAAGAAGCAGAAAACTACTGGATGCCGGTAGACCTTTATATTGGTGGTGCCGAACACGCCGTTCTCCACTTACTCTATGCCCGCTTCTGGCACAAAGTACTTTATGACCTTGGATTTGTTTCTACAAAGGAACCATTCCAGCGCCTTATCAACCAGGGAATGATTACTTCTTTTGCCTTCCAGCGCAAAGACAAAACTCTTGTTCCTGTTGACGAAGTTGAACAGAAAGAAGACGGAAAATACTACGAAAAAGCTACAGGCCAGGAATTGGAACAGATTGTTGCAAAAATGTCTAAATCTTTGAAAAACGTAGTTAATCCTGATGATGAAATTAAGGCTTATGGCGCCGATTCAGTTCGTATGTACGAAATGTTTATGGGACCTTTAACAATGTCTAAGCCATGGTCAACACAGGGTATTGTTGGTATTCACCGCTTCCTGGAAAAAGTTTGGGCAGTTTCAGAAAAACCTATGTCTGATATTGATATTACAGGAAAACTTGAAGACAAAGCTTTAATCTCTGCAAGAAAAACATTTGCACAGACAGTAAAAAAGGTTTCAGATGATACAAGAACTTTGAACTTTAACACTGCAATTTCCCAGATGATGATTTTTATCAACGAAATTTCAAAACTTCCAGAAGTTCCAAAAGCTATGTGGTCAGACTTTGTAAAAATGCTTTCTCCTTATGCCCCACACCTTGGTGAAGAATTATGGGAAAGATTAGGTCACAAGAACACAATTGCCTACGAAAGTTGGCCAGAAATCAGCGAAGATTTTGGAAAAGATGATGTAAAAACAATCGTTGTAATGGTAAACGGTAAAAAACGTGATACTTTTGAAGTTGAACCAGGAACAGCAGATGAAACTCTTAAAACAACAGCTCTTTCAAGAGATGCTGTTAAGAAATTTACAGAGGGTCACGAAATTGTAAAATGCATCATAGTAAAAGATAAACTTGTAAATCTTGTAATTAAATAATAGGATTTCGAACAAAAAAAAGAGTCTTTGTAATGTAAGAGGCCACTGAAAAAGTCCGTTAAAGACTGAATTTACAAACACCATTTGAATA
>CAMGTC010000101.1 GCA_946061765.1 uncultured Treponema sp. | reverse complement strand
TTTGCCAGCCTCTTTCTTCAGGGCAAACGCATTATAAACAAAAATCCGATTTTTTTTGGCTCCCAGTCACGGTTGCGTGATTCAAAACCGCGCAATAATGCGCTACACGCTTTTTGTGGTATAGAAACTATTGAACTGCCGCTTCGCAGCAGCCACAAAAAGAGTGTTTTTGAACCACGCCCCGCTCCTTCGCACCAACATAACGTAAAAGCGTTTATGATGCGGAAGCTCTGTGGCACTATTCATTTTAACTCGAGTTTTTTTGCAAAAACTCTGTTTATTTACATGTTCGCTTGCACGAACGTTTTGTAAATCCTCAGTTGTTGATACAACTTGCGGTTTACAAAATTATGGAAGAATAGATTAAATATATTTAAGGAAATAATCTATTTCGGCTCTTATTCTTTTTAAAAAAGATAGATTTAAGCTGAATTTATAGCCGTCCGGAAAATGGAGAAATAAATACTCCTTTTTTTGGGCGATTTTTTTTATCATTTCATCTCTATTTTCTTTGTTAAGTTCTGATTTACCACTTAAAATATCTTTTAATTCAAATAATTCTTCTCTTTCTTTAGATAAATAATTTGCAGTTTTTTCCAGATTTTCTTTTGAATAGGCATGGAGAATAATTTCTTTTTCTTCCGATTTTAAAATTGCCTGAGGTTTTTTCTTTAAGCAGAGGGGGAATCCAAAATCTCCTGAATCAAAAAGATTTTCGCTGTGAGAAAAATACGCTTCAAAAAGTTTGTAATAAGAAGTTAATATAGGTGTTGTATAGGCTTTACTTCCATTTTTATCTAAAAAATTTACAGCAGGTGGTAAAAAAGCTGCTGAATAATTTTCTACAGGTATAAGCCTGTTGGTAGAAATAAGTCTTGTTTTGTGGGCAAGGCTATTTTTTGCGTGAGTAAAACCAGGTGAATAAGAAAAATCAAGTCCGTAAATATAAATAGGAACAGAAGTATCTTTTCGGAATTTTAATGCATAGTACAAACAAGTTAAACCCACAGAGCCTAATGGTTGATTTGCACTTGGCATAAAATCTTCTTTACACAGTTCATTTAAAAAAGTTGAATCTGTATATAATGATGTAAAATACGAAAGATTTTCTTTTTTAGCAATACTTCCTAATTGTGGAAGAGAAGTCAGGGCTGCAAAAAGATGAAATGAAAAATTTTGACAACCAATAAAGGCTTTTGAAATTACATGCTGGGCTTCTTCAACAAAAACTCCGTCAGGTACAATTTTATTTGCTAAAAGTGGTTTTAGGGCAGTATCTGCAGCGAGAATAAAAAAATCATCTCGTTTATTTTGAATGTCTTTGTATAGGCTGTCTAAACTTTGGCCTGCACCACAAACGATTATTGGTTTTGTAATTATATTAAAATAATTTTGTATAGGTATAGTTCCGTTCAGATTTTTAAGATTTGAAAAAAGGTTTTTTGAATAGCGGCGGCCGAATTTTGCAAGTGTTACTCTGTTTGTCCAGAATGTCATTAAAGCTTTTGTTGTTGTCTGGTAAAGTTCCTGATAAAAAGAAGGAAAAAACTGAACCCCGGCTGAAAAATCAACTCTTAAGATTCTTTTGAAATTACCTGAAAATTCTACTGTTTTGCCGTTAGAAAAAGTAAAAGAATTTTTGTTAATTATATATGGAAGGTTAATAATTTCATCTTTTGTCAGAAGTATGATTTTATCCTGATATTTTAGATTTTCTTTTGCAAAAGTCCTTAAATTATCATCAATTTCTACAGCTAGAATTAGTGAATTATCTGGAAGTTTATTTAATAGTTCTTCAATACCGTAGTCTAATAAGGGACTACAGGCTAGAATAAGGCTCCCCGGTAAAATATTTAATTGTTCAATTATATTAACAATTGCTTTAGAAGGATTATATTTAGAGTAGAGAAGTTTATCTTTGTATGAAACAGAAAAGCCCTGCGTAGTAGAAACCAGGCAGGGCTTTTCTTGGGCTATGTTTGCCAATATTTATTTCCTATTTAAGGTATGTGCTATAGTATGTTGCAGCAAAATTATTAGTCAATTTAGGGCTGTCCATAATTGCGTTTTGAGCAGCTTTTGTATCGTAGTTTTCAATTTCTGTAATTGCTGTAGCATCAACTTCGTTAGTTTCTTCGATTGTACATTTTAAAAGTACAATGCTGTTGTTTAATACAATAGGTTCAGAAATATCATAAAGTTTAAGTCCAAAAGCAGTTTTTAAGAATGTTTCGTTTGTGTCTGCATTTGATAATCCCTGAATAGAAGTATCAACAGAGTGTGCAAGAGTTACACTTCCATAGTTAAGAGGGAAAGCGTCAATTCTAGAGAACTGAGCTCCAGCACTTTTTGCAGCGGCTTCGAATGTATTTTTTCCTGCTTCAAGTTTTAATTCTTTAGCCTTAGCTGTAAAGTAATCTTCTACGATTGTACTTTCATAAGTTGTGATATAGCTTGCAACAAGTTTATATGTAGAATCTTCTGTAAAATCTGGATTAACTTTTTCTGAATTACATTTAAAGATTGTAAATGTTCCGTTTGTTTCAATTACGTCAGATACTGCATTTACAGCAAGATCAGAAATTTTTGCAAGGTCACTCTTGTTTGTAAGAATGTTTTCAATCTGGTACTGATATTTGTTTGTAAGAATACCTTCAGAATTTGTATAATTTTTTTCTGAATGTTCAGAAACTGCATCTTCAAAAGTGATTTCGTTTGAAGCAATTCTCTTAGCAACGCTGTTTGCAAGTGATTTTTCTTCTACTGTTATAGCAGATAAGTCATAACTAATAAATTTTGCTGAATTCTGTTGTGCATATTTAAGAACTTCATCTTTTGGATAATCACTTAATGGGAATCTAGCCATTTCAAATCCTTTGCTTTCTTTTGAATAGTTTGCAAGGAAGTCTAATTCTGCATTTGATTCTTTAATTCCATAAAGGGACTCTGAACCAACTAAATCTGTTGTTGAACCAAAGTTATCATCTGTAAAACGCAAAGTAATAAGATTTGTTTCTGCAATATCCTGAATTTCGCGGATTCTTGATTCGTTTGTCTGTTTATAAATTTTTGTAGAGTATTTACCATTTTCGTCGTAGAAATATGGTCTCATTTCGCGATTGATTGCACTTTTTGGAGCTTTGTAACCACTGTTTTTGATAGCTGACTGGTAAGTCAATTTTTGAACAGTCATATTAAATGCCTGATTCATAATATAGTAATGAGTCTGAGAATCAATCTGCACTCCCAGGCTCTGATAGTACTGAGCATATTGTGATGCATAATTGAAAAAATCTGAATTCTGTTCATATCGAATTTCTTTTCCATCATAATTACCAAATACAAGTGCATTACCTTGTTTGCTAGATGCACCTGTGAAAGTTGGCAAAATTACAAATACAAATGCACAAATTAAAAGAATAATTAATGAACCAATTGTATAACCTGTTTTTTTCATTTTTATAATCCTTATTATAGTAGAAATATTAAGTAAATAATTTTAACACATTATCTAGATGTACTCAAGTTATTTTTGGCCTGGTATCTTGCCATGGCTTCGTCAATTAAAAGTTGAATTAAATCTTCAAATTTAAGACCTGCGGCTTCGCACATTTTTGGGAACATACTGATTTTTGTAAATCCAGGCAAAGTGTTAATTTCGTTTAGATAAACTTCTTTTGTATCCCGGTCAATAAAGAAATCAACTCTGGAAAGGCCTGTACAATTTAAAACTTTATAAGCAGCACAGGCAGTTTTACGAATCTTTTCAATATCATTTTCAGAAAGCTGGGCAGGAATTAATAGTTTTGCCCCGTCAGGATCATTGTATTTTGCATCAAAATCATAGAATGTATGACTTGGAGCAATTTCTCCCGGTAGATAGGCAACAACTTCTTCTGTTTCGCTGTCTTGTGGGGCGGTAACTGAATTTCCAGTAACAGAACATTCAACTTCGCGGGCATTAATAGATTTTTCGATAAGAATTTTGTCATCCCACTGGAAGGCTTCCATGATTGCATAGTTTAATTCCCTGCGGTCTTTTACTTTATTAGCACCGTTTGAAGAACCAGCACAACAAGGTTTTACAAACATTGGGTATTTTAATTCTTTTTCTGCTTCTTCGATAAATGCATCAAAAAGGACAGAGTTTAATGTTACTGTTCTTTTCATGCAGACATAAGGAACTACAGGAAGTCCAACACTCTGCCAGAGCATTTTTGTAATTTCCTTATCCATTGTAATTGCAGATGAAATATGTGTACAACCAACATAAGGAATATCGCACATTTCAAAAAGTCCCTGAATGGTTCCGTCTTCTCCGTAAGTTCCGTGAAGGGCAGGGAAAACTACATCTACATCCAAAGTCTTTCCATTTACAACAAAGGATTTATTTTTAGCAGCTGGAATTATACTTACTAGTTTTGATTGGTCTTCTGTAATCGAAAGGGCTGCAGAAGAATCTTTTAAAATTCTTTCATATTCAGAATTATCCTGAAGATAAAATTTTCCATCTTTTGTAATTCCAATCAAAATTACTTTATTTTCTTTTTTAATTCCGCGCACAATTGCTGCTGCAGATATTAATGAGATTTCATGTTCTCCCGAACGACCACCGTAAATAACTAAAATATTCATAATTTTTACCCGTTTATATTTATTTGTTTAATTCATTTAAAGCTTTTTTTGCCTCTGAAATTTCATCATAAGGCATAGTATAATTTTTGTAGATAATGCTGTTTTCGTGAGATTTTCCAAGAAGTAAAACAATATCATCTGCTTTTGCCATTTTGAAAGCCTGTCTTATTGCCTGTGGCCGATCATGAATGATAAAGAGATTTTCATTCATAACTTTGCCTTCTTTTTCTGCACCTGCGGCAATCATTTTAAGAAGTTCAACAGGATCTTCACCTCTAGGATCTTCATCAGCAAGAATTACTGTATCACAATATTTTGCAGCAATCTGGCCTTGTATAGGTCTTTTTGTAAGATCTCTTTCTCCACCACTTCCAAAAATACAAATCATTTTACCTTTACAACGATTTCTGATTGGAGGGAAGATTGTCTGGAAACTTGAAGGTGTGTGAGCATAATCTACAATTACTTCAAAAGGTTGACCTTCCTGGATAACAGTCATTCTTCCTTTTATAGGAGTAAGTTCTGGTACTTTAGAAGCTACTTCTGCAAATGAAAGTCCGGTAAGACTGCTGACTGCGATAATAGAAGCCATTATATTGTAAGCATTAAAGGCTCCTGGCAATTTTGATTCTACAGAAAATTCTGAAATTTCAGGCTTGTAATTATCCTGATAAATGGCATTTTGACCATCGGCCTGTACATCAAAAGTTAAAGATTTATCATCTGAGTGAATATTAAGGGCAGTCATAAATCTTATATTTTTTGGAATTTCTGGTAAATCAATTACTTCGTCAGAAACTGCAGCTTTTCCTGCCATTCCGTTAGTTGTAAAACCATATACCGGCTTTTTTGTAGCCTGCATAAAATAAGTTGCAGAAGGATCTTCTAGATTAACAATTCCAATTGAATTAATTTTCTGAGAAAGGCCTGCAATGTTTTTAATATGATTGTGGGAATCAAGGGCGCGGAAAAGATTTGCTTTGTCAGAACGGTACTGTTCAAAGGTTTTGTGGAATTCAAGGTGTTCCAATGTAACATTCATAAAAAGTCCACAGTCAAAAAGAATGTTACCACAGCGATTTAATTTACCTGAAAGTCCGTGTGAAGAAGTTTCAACAACAGCGTACTGACATCCTTTTTCCAGCATTTGGTTTAAGTGATGCTGAATAATTGGAGCTTCTGGAGTTGTTTGATGCTGAGGATTAGGAAGTGCATCGTCACCAAAAGAATATTCAACTGTAGAAATAAAACCTGCTTTTTTGCCACAGGCTCTTAAAAGCTGCCAGATAAAAGAAACAGTAGAAGATTTACCTTCTGTTCCTGTTACGCCAATAACTATAAGTTTTTGAGAAGGATTATCATAAAAACAAGCAGAAAGGGGGGCCATTGCAAAGCGTGCATCTGGAACTTTAATCAGAGTTGGTGCAAATTTTTCTACCTGACTAGAAATTTCGTTATCTATACTTCTTTTTATGATTGCTTTTGCTATGTCTTGAGATTGTTCCTCGCTTAATTGACCTTGAAAAACAATTGCATTTGCTCCAGCAAGAATAGCCTGGGCTATAAAATTATTTCCATCAGTGTGAGTTCCTGGAAGGGCAAAAAATAAAGAATCTTTTGTAACTTCTCTAGAATCAAAAACAAGATTAGTAACAGGAATATTATTGATTTCTGAAAGATCTTTTATTTCTGAACCATCAACAGCAACAATAGTGTTAGTAAAAGATGGTAAAAGTTGAGATAATTTTTTTTTCATAATAGTTAATTATACTCCTTTTTTATTTATAAGTCATTAGTTATACTGTAGACATGTTTGAAGTACGAGTAGAGGCTGATTTTTCGGCAGCCCATTTTTTAAGAGATTACAACGGAAAATGTGAAAATCTTCACGGTCACAATTATAAGGTTTATGCCCATGTAAAAGGTCCTAAATTAAATGAAGGCGGTATGCTGATGGATTTTTCAAAATTAAAAGCAGCGCTTCGTGCAGTCTGCAAAGAAATTGACCACACAAATTTGAATGATGTGCCGATTTTTGACCAAAATCCAAGTGCAGAAAGAATAGCAATTTATATTTATGACGGAATAATAGATAAGTGTAAGGCCGATGGAATAGATCTGACTTACAGCCCGGAAAAACAAGAACCATTTCTTTTAGGTGTAGATGTTTTTGAAACTGACACTAGTCGTGCCCGATACAGAGTTGTTTAGATTATTTACAAACAGGGCGTGTCCCTCACGCATAAAAAAGGCTTTGTTTTGAATTTTTCAGAACAAAGCCTTTTTTGTGGGGTTTAGATTATTTAATTTTGATGAGCATTAATTACAGCCCAGAAAGCACTATTAGGTTGGTAACTATCACCAACATCGTACAGAGGAAGATCTTCCGACCCTGTATCATATGTTACTTTCTTTTTATTAGTATCAATATTGTTTACAAGGTTGAATAGCAAAGGATAGGTTTTCTTTCCACCCTCTGAAGCAGGATTAATCCATGAATTTTCGTTGTTGATACCCCAGATTGTTACATTTGTAACTTTGTGAGTACCAGAATAGTTCTTTCCGTATTTCTGGAGCATTGTGAAGTAATCAGCCCAGGCTTGTGTACCTGCTGCCTGAGTTTCTGCACTAAAGTCAATTTCAGAAACATGAACGTCAGCCAAAGAAAGGAATCGGTTAAGGGCACTTTCATAGGCGGCTACTCCAGGCCATGTTGGACCTACATGAGACTGCATTGCAATTACATCAAAGCGTGGTGCAACTGATTTTCCGTTTATTGTCTGTGCCCCACCATTTTTAATGCAGTTTACAATATGTTCAATAGCAGATGTTTTGTAATGTTCAGAAGCATCCCAGTATTCGTTATAGTCGTTGTAGCAGAGTTTTACGTCTTCTGGGGCATAAGCATTGGCAAATCGGAAAGCGTTTACAATAAATTCTTCATTTTTGTAAACCTGATACCATCTTGAACCACCGCCGTTGTCTGGAGATTTATCCATTGTGCCTGCAGTAGAACCTCGGAGCCAGTCCTGATTGTTTCCTGTGTAAGTTTTTCCTGCGTCATCTGCCATTGCTTCGTTTACAACATCCCAAGCCCATATTGCACGGTAATTATTTGCTTTTTCCCAGTCATCAACGCATTTGAGAACAGTTTTGATGTACCATTCGTGGCGAGCTGTCATTACTTCTGGAGTTACAAGGTTTGTAATTTTATTTTTTGTGTCATCTTCATAAACAGGAGTATAATCGTCTGCAAAGAATCCGTCTGGAGTCTGTGAGTGCCATGTAAGAACGTGTCCACGCATCTGAACACCCATTTTTTTACATACATTTAATGTTGCGTAAATTAAATCTTCACCGTTGAGCTTAGATGGTACTTTGATTGTCTGTCCGTTAGATGCAGTAAAATCAATGTAATTGTTGTTAGATTTTCCATCCCACCACTGTAAAAGAAACTGAGGTTTTAATTCGTTTCCTAATGTGATTGAATTTGCATGTTTTGCAATACCTTTCTGTACTTCTTCATAGTAAAGTTCGTTTGGAGTTCCCCAGTAACCGTTTGCAGTATATTCTCCGTATTTATCTGAAGTTACAGCTTTAATGCCAAAGTTTCCGTATTCTGCTGCAATACCGATAGAATCAAACTGGTCGGCATAGGTTTCTTTAATACTTGGCACATTTTCACTGAGCCAGTTGAGTGTGCTTGTTGAAATTGCAGAACTGGAATCAAAAGTCTGATAGTTTTTGCTGTTTGAAGAATCAGAAGTTTCATATACTTTTATTACAAGATCTTTTAGATAAATTTTGAATTCTGAAACTTTAAGTCCACTGGCAGAAATGTATAATTTAGAATCTGTTCCTAATTTTATATCTGATTGTGTTCCTTTAATATGTGTGTAATCTGTTGTACCTGCGGCCCACTTTCTTGAACAAACTATAGGAAATGAAGAATATGCTGCTGTTACCTGCCACATAAGATTTGCTTCTTCGTTTCCAGAGTTTATAACTTTCATATCAGCTGATAGTTCAATTGTAACTGTTTTTTCTGCAAAATCTTCAAGACTGATTGTTGCAAAAGCCCAGGCATTATCAGCAAGTTTGCTGCCATCGATTTTAATTGAACCACTATCTGTTTTGTCTGTTTGCTCTGTTTTGTCTGTTTCTTGTGAAGTATTAGTTTCAGTTGTTGGCTGATTTGTTTCTTCTGAATTATCCTTATTATTTTCGTTTGTGCTTGCTTCTACTGTTGGTTTGCAAGAAATGAAATTAACAGCTGCCAATAAAAGACTGGCTGTTCCAATAATCTGAATTAATCTTTTCATTTTCTACCTCTTATGTTTTGTAAAAGTTAAGATTTAATACAAAACTATTGTATTTGTACGGTGCTTAGTTTAGTAAGGAAAATTCTCCTTTTGAATAGGGGATTTTCTTTATATCGGCCAAGTAAAATCAATTTAATTATATAGTAGAAATATAGTAAAAAAAAAACTTTTTTTCATAAGAAAAGTCTTATAGGTTCAATTTCGAGTTTTTTAATTTTAAACAGTGGCAAGGATTGTAAGGGCTGGCGTAGCCAGTTCCGAAGCGTAGCGAAGGAATGAAGCGATAGCGGAACCCTGAAAAGCGCGAGTTTGCAATGCAAA
>CAMGTC010000100.1 GCA_946061765.1 uncultured Treponema sp. | reverse complement strand
GGGGGTTATGCCTGCAATTTATAAAGATGGAGAATTAATTCCGTATACGGGTGGAATTCGTGGGGAAGTGATTATGACTCACGAGATTCACGAAAAATATTTTTCGGATAAAGCCAATTGTAGAAATGCTGCAAATGGTTTAATGAAACGTAAAGATGGAAATGGCAGCGAGTATTTAACTTTAATCACTTATGATGCTCTTGCAACAGACGGTAAATCTTATTTTTCTAATGAAGAAGAAAAAATACGTTTTTTAATGGACTGTGGATTTAATGTTGTAAAACTGGTTATCTGTAAAGATGCAGACCGGGTTATTGCCTATAGAGCAAAAGTCATGGAAGAAAGAAAATCAATTCCTTATGATATTGATGGTCTTGTAATTAAGGAAAAGAGAATCGACCTGGAAGATGCCAGCCGGGCTCGTCCTGATAGACAGATTGCCTTTAAATTCAGCCTGGAAGAAGCAGTTTCTGTTTTAAGGGAAGTTGAATGGAGTAAAAATGGCGGAACTTATACTCCTGTAGCAATTTTTGATGAAGTTGATTTGAATGGAACTAAAGTAAAAAGAGCTAGTCTTGCAAACCCTGATACAATGAGAAAACTTGGGGTGAAGATTGGAAGTCACGTGGTTGTTGTAAAGCGGGGAGAAATCATCCCAAAAATTGAAAATGTTGTAGAAGAAAAAAATATAGTAACTTCTCCTGTAATTTATCCTCAGGTGTGTGAAGTCTGCGGAAGTAAATTAGTAGACGAAGGTTCCAGACTTTTCTGTCCAAATAAAAATTGTTCAAAAAGAATATTACATCAGCTCTTAAAATTTCAAAATGTCGTTGATATACGAGCCCTGGGTATTACTTTAATTACCCAGCTTTTTAATGATAAGAGACTTAAATCTATTACTGATATTTATACATTAACCGCTCAGGAATTGGTTCCATATTTTTTAAATGAAGAAAGTATGGAAGCTGGAAAAGAATCATTAGGAGCGGAAAAAGTTTATAGAAGTATTCAAAATCATAGAAATTTAAAGCTTTCTGTTTTTATTGCAGGCTTTGATATTGAAGATTTTGGAGAAAGCCGGGTTGAAAAATTAATTGATGCTGGTTTTAACACTCTTGAAAAACTCTTAAATGCCAGTCAGAATGAAATTTCAAATGTTTATGGTTTTGCAGAAATAACTGCCAGAATGATTGTAGAAGGACTTTTTGAAAATGCCCAGGAAATGCGAAAACTTGTTTCTGACGGAATAATAACTATAGAAGAAGCTGGAAATGGGAAACTGTCCGGTAAATCTTTCTGTTTTACCGGGGAACTTAGAAGTATGAAAAGAGCTGATGCTGAACAGCTGGTAAAAGCAAACGGCGGTAGCATAAAATCATCTGTAACAAAGGATTTATCTTATCTTGTTACAAATGATACTTCATCTGGCTCTTCTAAAAATGTAAAGGCTGCAAAATTTGGAATTCCTGTAATAAACGAAGAAGAGTTTTTAAAGCTTTTATAATTCTTCAAAAGTAAAATTCCTTACAAAGAATTCAGGTCTTACTGCAGTTCCATTTAATCTTATTTCCCAGTGAAGATGTGGACCTGTAGCAAGTCCTGTTGAGCCAGATTTTCCAATCAACTGGCCTTGTTTTACATAATCTCCTTCTTGAACCTTCATTTCGGAAAGATGATAATAAAGACTGTAAAGTCCTGGAAGATGTTCAATTACAATACTGTATCCTGTTGTAATTCTGTTTTCTGCCATTACTACACGGCCTTCTGCACAAGAAGTAACACTTGAACCTTCTGGAATTCCAAAGTCGTTTCCATAATGTAAGCTTGTTGAAGATTTTCCATTTGAATAAATATATTTTCTTCTGTCGCCAAAATAAGCAGTGTATCTTTTTGATTCAGTAGGATAGGTAAATGCTTTTAGATTATATACATCATCTGGCATTGAAGTAAAAAGAATGTTATTTAATTTTTCTATCTGTTTTGCCCTTTGTGGACTGTTATCACTTCTGATTTCTGTATTTTTCTGGTCTAATGGAATATCTTCCTGGTTGAATTCCCTGCTCTGAAATGTAATTGGAAGGGTAAATTCTTTATCTTTATCGTCGTCACCAAGATTGAATACTACTTTTAGCGAAAAATTACCTTCTGTAATCCATGTAGAAATAGGAAGGCCAGACAACATTTCAATTATCGTTGTATTTTTCTTTTTGGAAATTGTATAAAAAGGTGATGATTCAATAACTTTTTTATCATTGTAAAGCTGAAGAACAGCTTTTCTTTCGTTTTCTGTCTTTAATTTTTTATGACTTTTTGGAGTTGTAATTTTCATTCTTGCAAAAATTGCATCTCCTGGGATAAGAATATCATTATATTCAAAATCCAGTGTAAAATTTTCATCTGAATATTTTGCACTTGTTGCAAAGAGATTAGAAAAAAGTGTAATCAAAATTGATGAAAGTATAATAATTTTTTTCATATTAGTTCCCTGTATTTTAAATCTTTATTATTTCAAACTGGTTAGTAGTATTTCCTCTGAAATAGTTTTTACTTATCTTGTATATTATATCATAATTGTGATTGATAATAATATCATTATTTAATCTTTCGCCCTGATTCCATAACATTGCCGGCACCTTAACTTTTCCCATATTGAAATTCATTTTAAGACTGTAAGGAAGTTTTTGCCCTTTTACTTCTGCTTCAAAAAGATTTGCACTCTTTGTAAGGAAGGTTAATTCTGGATTTTCGCTGCCATAAGGTTCAAAAATGTTAATCATATCAAATACTTCGGGTGTAAAATACTGACTTGGTATTTCTGCATCAATTATTATCTGGGCTTCTCCAGAGTTTGCAGCTATTTGAGGGAGTCTTTCTTTTATTCCCTGCAAAAAAGCATCAAGTTTACTGCGTTCAAAACTAAAGCCTGCTGCAAAATTATGCCCGCCATGGTTTATAAAAAAATCCCCAAAGGAATTTAATAAATCGGTTGCAATTAAAGAGCCTTTACTTCTGATTGAACCAATGCAGATATCATCACTAAAGGTAATAGCAATGGCCGGAAGATTAAAATCTGACATAAGTTTATTAGCAAAAAGGCCGGTTAATCCCTGTTTTATTGAAGAATCTACAACCAGACATAATTTATTCTGGTGTTCTGCAATACTTTCTTTTGCCTTTTCCTGAACTCTGTATGCAGTTTCTAAAACAAGATTTTTTCTTTCTTCATTAAGATTGATTACAGCTTTTGCTAGTATTACTCTTTCTTTTGAATCTTCTGATAATAAAAGTTTTACAGCAATATCAGGATGTCCAAGCCTTCCTGTGGAATTTAAAACTGGATTTATTTTCCAGGACATTTCCAGAGAATTTAGATTTTCATATCCAGGAGTTGAAATGCCCAGTTCTACAAAAAGTTCAGCTAATCCTGGTCTTGGACCATCTTTTTTTATAGATTCAATACCTTTTTTTACAAAGATTCTGTTTTCGTTTTTCATTGGCATAATATCTGCCAGAGAAGATAAGGCAACAAGTTGTAAATCATATCTTTCCTCTTTGTAAAGTTCTGGATATTTACTGATATATATAGCCCTGCAGAAAGAAATATAAATATTATAAATTGTGTTGATTCTTGATTTTTCTTCTACCTGATATTTTGTAAGAAGAGATTTTTCCTGTAATTCAAAAAGACTTTTGTTTTTGATTGAAGGAATAAGTTTTTCTACCTGGCTGTGTAAATCATAAATATTAAAATCAATGCTGGAACCAAAAATCTGTCTTAAAATATCTTTTGTATTTTTTGCATCCCAGGCATAAATCATTGTACTTTGTAAAAATTGTGGAAATTTTAAATCATAAATTGAAGTTTTTCCAATTTCTATAACTTCAGAAATTTCTTTAATTTTTACATTGTTTTTAATTTTAAGACATTTGATTAAATAGCTCTTATTTTGTAAATCTTCGGTTATATCAAAAATGGCAATTTCCGATGAATAAAAATCTGTGGAAGAATAGCGTAGGGCAGAGGCCAATTTAAATGCGACTGCTGCGCCTGAAATATCTTTAAAAGGATAGGTTGATTCTTCTATTTTTGGATCAATAATTAATATTGCTTCTGGTAATTTTTCTTGAGGATTATGATGATCTGTTATAATTACATCAATTCCATTTTTATTGGCGAATGCTACTTCATCAAAACAAGAAATGCCGCAATCTACAGTGATAATTAAAGAAACATCTTTTTGAGCATATTCCTTTACAGCATCAATTGTAAGGCCATAAGGTTCATCTCCGCAGGGAACTTTCCAGTAGGTTTCAATTCCCATATTTTTAAGCTGATTGTATAAAATTGCCGTACTTGTAATTCCGTCTACATCGCTGTCGCCAAAAATTAATACTTTTTCTTCTTCATCCTTGGCCTGAAGTATTCGTTCTACTGCATCTTCCATATTTGGAAGTAAAAATGGCTGATGGGTGAATCTAAAATCATCCTCCAGATAATATAAAATGTCTTTACCTTCTGTAATTCCACGACGAACAAATATTGAAGCCAGTATCTGATCAATCTCATAGTTTTTGCATAAAGGTAAAATTTGTTCTTTTGTAATTGGTTTTTTAATAAAGTTTTCCAAAATATATTTCCTAATGAGTTATTTACATATTTATTGTTTTGTTTGTAACTTTTTATGAAGTTAAAGGGCCTTAAAAATCAATAAATCTTTTTCTGGCTCTTTATCAGAATAAGTTACAGCCTGGGACAGTTGATTTAAGGCGCCTTCAAGACATTCCTGATTTTTTCCGTAGATATCCATAAGCAAATCTCCCTTATGCAGGTAATCTCCTGTTACAGCATTTAATACAATTCCTGCATCCGGGCAGACAGAATCGCTGGTTTTATTTCTACCAACACCAAGTGTTACTCCTGCAATTCCTGTTTTATAAGCGTCTATAAAAATATATCCGTCTTCTTGAGCAAATAATTGGGTTTTAAAAGTTGAACGTCGTTTTCCAAGCTGGGACATAAGTTCTTCTTTATTTCCCCCCTGAACTTCTACATTTTCCAGGAATTTTTCAAGAGCCTTTCCAGAAGCTACAGCCTCTTTACATTTTTGCAGGGCTTCTTCTTTATTTTTTGCAAGCTTAGCCATCATTAACATTTGTACTGCAAGAGCATAAGTAACTTCCATTACATCGTCTGGTCCTTTACCCTGTAAACATTCAATGCTTTCTTCAATTTCAAGGAAATTTCCAATTTTCTTTCCAAGAGGGGTATTCATATTTGTGATTAAGGCAGAGGCTTCTTTTCCCATTGCTTTAGAAGTATTTACAAGGAAATTTGCCAGAGTTTCTGCATCAGCTTTAGATTTCATAAAGGCACCAGAGCCATATTTTACGTCAAAAACAAGTCCGTCAGAGCCTTCTGCAATTTTTTTAGATAAAATACTAGCTGTAATTAAAGGTACAGATTCTACAGTTCCAGTTACATCTCTTAGGGCATATAAAATTTTATCTGCAGGTGCAATATCCTTTGACTGGCCAATCATTGCATAGCCATATTTGTTTACAACTTCAATAAATTTTTCTTTTGATAATTGTGTTGTAAAACCATTTATTGATTCAAGTTTATCTAATGTACCGCCAGTATGACCAAGTGCTCTTCCACTCATCATTGGATCGTGAAGTCCACAAGCCGCAACAATAGCAGCAAGAGGAAGTGAAAGTTTATCGCCAACGCCCCCAGTTGAATGTTTATCAACATAGATAATATCTTTATTTTCTCCATTTTTATGAAAATCAATTACCTGTCCTGAATACAACATTGATGATGTTAAATATCCAGTTTCTTCAAAAGTCATCCCATTAAAGAAAATTGCCATCAACCAGGCAGCCATCTGGTAATCTGGAATGCTGCCATTTGTACAACCGTCTATCATAAACTGGATTTCTTCTTTTGTATTTGGCTGGGCCCCTTGTAAAACTTTCTGACCATTTTCGTTTGTTACAAAAATTCCACGCTTTTTGATAATAATATCTGTTGCTCTCATAATATTCCCGCTCCCGTTTCTATTGAGTTTAATTTGCTTTCTACATTTTTTTCAATCAGATAAAATACCAGCTGCCTTATTTCTTCATATGATTCCTGATCAATTTTTATTTGTCTGACCTCTTTAGGATTTTTTGTATTCAGGGCATCTAAATATCTAATCGACTGTAATTTTAAAGGCAGAAGAAATGAATTATTTTCATCCGTCATATAAAAACTTGAATTAGCACAATCCTTACAAAGAAAAGTGTTATCAAGAATATTATAGTATGAAAATTCCTTCATATCAAACTTTAAGTCTATAAAAGATTTGCTGCAATTTTCACATTCTCTTACATCAGGATTTACTCCCAGTAATATTAAAAATCTCCACAAAAATCTAATAAGACCAAGCCGGCTTTGCTCTTCATTACATAATTCCATTCCATCCAAAAATCCACAGACATACTTATAACAGTCCTGACTGCTGCCTGCTGCATGAGTTTTTATTGAAAGTTCAGATGCAAGACTAGCTGCGTAAATTTTAAATAGATTTTGACTTAAAGAAGAATGATAATTTTTTACATCAAAATCGCTTATCTTTATTTGATTTTTTTCAGGACTTTCATAAAGCCAGATTGTTCCACAATTGTATAGAGAAACAAGGGATTTTAATTTACTTTTTGGGCCGCCATACAAAGTTGCGTAAATTATTCCCTTGTCAGGAGTTAGGAGAGTAACATTAGAATTATTTTCACCAGCAGGCTTTAAACTTAACACTAAAGCCTGGGTTTGATAGGATCTGTTCAATTATTAATTTTTACCCTGTCCGTAATAAGCATTTGGACCATGTTTTCTCTGGTAATGTTTATTAATAATATATTCAGGTAAAGTATTTGCCTTGGGATTTATTGTTAATGTCAGTAAGGCCATTTTACAGATTTCTTCCAGCACTGTGGCATTATAAACAGCTTTGTCAGCAGTTTTTCCCCAGCAGAAAGGTCCATGTCCACCACAAAGAACCATATTTACTTCCGAAGGATTTAATTTTCTTTCTTTGAATAAATCAATAATGGAAAGTCCTGTTTCATATTCATAATCTTTTTCAACTGCTTCTTTTGAAAGGTAAGGAGTACAAGGTACAGAAGTTTGAATATGATCTGCGTGTGTTGTTCCAAAAAGTGGAAGATCGTATCTAGCCTGGGCCCAGCTTACTGCATAAGTTGAATGAGTGTGGATAATGCCTCCAATTTCTGCATTATCTTTTAAACCAAATTCCTTGTACAAAACTGCATGTGTTGGAGTATCACTTGAAGGATTTAATTTTCCATCCACTTTTTTACCTTCTACATCTACAATTACCATACTTTCAGCAGTTAATTCTTCGTAAGGAACTCCTGAAGGTTTGATAGCAAAAACTCCTTTATCTTTATCAAAGGCACTTACATTTCCCCATGTGTATAGAGCCAGGTGATTTTTTGGAATCTGCATATTTGCAAGGTAAGCTTGATTTCTTATTTCTTCGTATAACATTTTAATCCTCGGTTTTTATATTATAGATTTTCTACGGCTGCTTTTTCAATTGCAAGGCCTTTTTTATATCTTTCTAAGAAAATATTAAATGATTCAACAAGGTCTTTTTCTGCATCCTGACTGATTTTTTTACAAGTTTTAAATACTTTATCTTCAAGATAATCAGCAAGAGCTATTGAATCTTTATCAACAGAATATGCTGCTAATATTGCCATTCCCCATGGACCACCTTCGCCAGCAGTTTCCATTGCAGAAACCTTAGTTTTCATTGCAGCAGCCATATATTTTAATCCAGCCTGAGTTTTAAAATATCCGCCTGCTCCAGTCATGCTTTCAACACTTACATTTTCTTTTTCGTAAAGAATATCCATTCCGCATCTTAATGCACCTAAAGAAGAAAACATCTGGCTTCTCATAAAATTAGCAAGAGTAAATTTTGCATTTTCGGAACGTACAAAAAGAGGTCTTCCAGAAGTAAAGCCTGTAATACTTTCTCCACTTAAATAATTATATGTCAAAAGTCCACCGCAATCTTTATCAGCTTCTAATGATTTTGTAAGCAATTTTTCGTAGAAAGAACCAATTTTTGGAGTATTTTCTTTTCCAATCATTTCTTCAACAGCTTCTACTATAAAATTAATCCAGTAATTGTGCTCACCTGTACAGTTGTTTGCGTGAACCATTGCAACAGGTTTTCCGTCTGGAGTTGTTACCATGTCAATAATTCCCGGGTAAGAAGAAGCTAAATCTTTGTTCAAAACAATCATGCTAAAAATTGAAGTTCCCGCACTTATGTTTCCAGTCTTTTCTTTTACAGAATTTGTTGCAACCATACCAGTTCCAGCATCTCCTTCTGGAGGACAGAATGGAATTCCTGCCTGTAAATCTCCACTTGGATCCAGGAATTTAGCACCTTCTTCTGTAAGTTTACCTGCAATCTGGCCTGCATTCATGACTTTTGGAAAAACATTTTCAATTTTGATTCCAAGTTTTTTTACAGGCTCAAGTTCTTCAAATTTTTTAGCAAAATCATGATTGTAATCTGCTTTATCATTTTGAATTTTTAATGGAAAAATACCAGAGGCATCGCCAGCACCTATATTTTTTTCTCCAGTTAAAAGGTAATGAATATAGGCTGCCAGAGTATAAACTTTTGAAATTTTTGTGATATGTTCTTCGTTATTTAAAATTGCCTGATATAAGTGCGAAATTGTCCATCTTTCTGGAACAGGAAAATTAAATAAATCAGATAATTCTTTTGAAGCTTGTCCTGTAATTGTATTTCTCCAGGTTCTAAAAGGGATAAGTAAATTATCTTTATCATCAAAAGCAAGATATCCATGCATCATAGCAGAGATTCCTGCTGCCTTTAAATTTTTAAGTGTAAGGCCATATTTTTCTTTTACATCTTTTTTTAATTCTGCATAAGAAGTTTGAAGACCTTCTTTGATTTGAGAAAGAGGATAAGTCCAGATTCCATTTTCCAGAGAGTTTTCCCAGGTGTAAGAACCATTTGCAATAGGTTCAAATTTTTCATTAATTAAAACAGCTTTAATTCTTGTTGAACCAAATTCAATTCCTAATATTGCATTTCCATTTTCAATTAATTCTTTATTTTCCATGTTTAGTTAATCCTTTAACCTGAATTATATTAGTTTTTCTTTTAAAATTGAATAGTGTAAAAATCCTATCCGTATTAAATTTTTAAATTAAAATGGCGCCTCGCGGGCGCGGTTCTTCTGCTCGGCCATCGCCTTGGCGAACGCCTCCTC